>NZ_ATVC01000003.1 GCF_000420525.1 Aquaspirillum serpens DSM 68 | reverse complement strand
CCTGGTGATAACGTGTCTATCACTGTTGAATTGATCGCCCCTATCGCTATGGAAGAGGGTCTGCGTTTCGCTATCCGTGAAGGCGGTCGTACCGTCGGCGCCGGTGTCGTTGCCAAGATCATTCAATAAGGGACGCGACTATCATGCAAAACCAAAAGATCCGCATCCGCCTCAAGGCTTTTGATTACCAATTGATCGATCGCTCGGCTCAGGAAATCGTTGATACGGCTAAGCGTACGGGTGCTGTGGTCAAAGGTCCTGTTCCTCTGCCAACAAAAATCGAGCGTTTCGATGTGCTGCGTTCCCCTCACGTGAACAAAACTTCTCGTGACCAATTGGAAATCCGTACTCACTTGCGCTTGATGGACATCATCGATCCAACTGACAAAACAGTAGATGCGTTGATGAAACTGGATCTTCCCGCCGGTGTGGATGTGGAAATCAAACTGCAGTAATCCAACATAAATTCGCGTGATATCATAAGTTTTTCTTGCGGTATCACACGCTTATGTGTTAGATTCGCGGGCTCTCTTGAACAGAGAGTCCGCTTTTGTTTTGCCGGTCAATCGCAACCGGCACCTCTTGAAGGAAATAACTATGCGTAGTTTAGGTCTTGTCGGTCGCAAGGTCGGCATGACACGCATTTTTGCTGATGACGGTGCATCCGTTCCAGTAACAGTGCTTGACATGTCTGCCAACCGCGTCACGCAAATCAAAACGCCAGAAACCGATGGCTACAGCGCAGTGCAAGTGACCTACGGCAGCAAAAAAGCCAGCCGTGTCTCTAAGCCTGAAGCTGGTCATTTTGCCAAAGCAGGCGTAGAAGCTGGCCGTGGTTTGACCGAGTTTGCTGTTGAAGCAGCAAAATTGGCTGAGCTCAAAGTTGGTGACTCCCTGACTGTCGAATTGTTCGAAGTTGGCCAAAAAGTTGACGTGACCGGTACCAGCCAAGGTAAAGGTTTCTCTGGCGCGATCAAACGCCACAACTTCTCTTCCAACCGCGCTTCTCACGGTAACTCCGTGACTACCCGTGCCCCCGGCTCTATCGGTCAAGCTCAAGACCCAGGCCGTGTGTTCCCCGGTAAGCGTATGGCAGGTCAGTACGGTAACGTTAAGCGTACCGTGCAGAATCTGGAAATCGTGCGTATCGATGTAGAACGTCAGCTGATTTTGGTTAAAGGCGCTGTGCCTGGCTCCAAACAAAGCGATGTGGTGGTACGTCCGGCAGTGAAGGCAGGTGCGTGATGGAACTGAAAGTTATCAATCAGCAAGGTCAGGCAGTTGAAAGCCTGCAAGCGTCCGACGCCCTGTTCGGTCGTGAATATAACGAAGCTCTGGTTCACCAGCTGGTCACTGCTTACTTGGCGAATGCCCGTAGCGGTAACCGTGCTCAAAAAGGCCGTAGCGAAGTTGCAAAATCCACCCGCAAACCATGGCGCCAAAAAGGCACCGGTCGTGCGCGTGCTGGTATGGCCTCCAGCCCTCTGTGGCGTGGTGGTGGTAAGGTTTTCCCATCTAGCCCAGATGAAAACTTTGCACAAAAAATTAACCGTAAAATGTTCCGCGCTGGTATGGCGACTATCTTATCGCAATTGGTGCGTGATGAGCGTTTGGTGATCATTGACGATTTCACAGTTGAAACGCCAAAAACCAAAGAGTTCGCAGCCAAAGTGAAATCCCTTGGTCTGGAACAAGTTTTGGTGATTACTAAAGAGCTGGACGAGAATCTGTATTTGGCATCGCGTAACTTGGTCAATGTGCTGGTTATCGAAGCCCAACAAACCGATCCATACAGCTTAGTCCGCTTCAATAAGATCGTGATGACCCGTGATGCGGTGAAGCAGCTCGAGGAGCAGTGGGCATGAATCAAGAACGTCTGATGCAAGTGATCCTTGCCCCAGTGATTTCCGAGAAAAGCACTCGCGTGGCAGATCAGGATCAGCAAGTTGTATTCAAAGTGGCGAAAGACGCCACTAAACCTGAAATCAAAGCTGCGGTTGAACTGTTGTTCAAAGTAGAAGTTGAAGGTGTTCAGGTCTTGAATGTCAAAGGCAAGGTAAAACGCTTTGGTCGTTTTACCGGTCGTCGTAGTGACTGGAAAAAGGCGTATGTTAGCCTGAAGCCGGGTCAAGAAATCGACTTTACTGCCGCAGAGTGAGGAGATAGACCATGGCTTTAGTGAAAGTTAAACCAACATCGCCTGGGCGTCGTGCCGTTGTTAAGGTGGTCAATCCTGACCTCTACAAAGGCCGTCCCTATGCTCCGTTGCTGGAAAAACAAATCCAGAATGCTGGCCGTAATAACAACGGTCACATCACTACCCGTCATAAGGGTGGTGGCCACAAGCATCACTACCGCGTTGTTGACTTCCGTCGCAACAAAGATGGTATTGCTGCTAAAGTTGAGCGTATTGAATACGATCCAAACCGTACTGCGCATATCGCATTATTGTGCTATGCCGACGGCGAGCGTCGCTACATCATCGCCCCTAAAGGCGTGAAAGTTGGCGCCGAGCTGTTCAACGGTTCTGAAGCACCAATCAAAGCAGGTAACTGCTTGCCTATCCGTAACATTCCAGTCGGTTCTACCATTCACTGCATCGAAATGCAGCCTGGTAAAGGTGCCCAATTGGCTCGTTCCGCTGGTGCTGCTGTTCAGTTGTTGGCTCGCGAAGGTTCTTACGCTCAGTTGCGTTTACGCTCTGGCGAAATTCGCAAAGTTCACGTTGATTGCCGTGCAACCATCGGTGAAGTTGGCAACGAAGAACACAGCCTGCGTAAAATTGGTAAGGCCGGTGCTAACCGTTGGCGCGGTATCCGCCCAACCGTCCGTGGTGTGGTGATGAACCCAATCGATCACCCACATGGTGGTGGTGAGGGTAAAACAGCTGCAGGTCGTGATCCTGTCAGCCCATGGGGTACTCCAACTAAGGGTTACCGTACTCGCCGCAACAAGCGTACGAACAACATGATCGTGCGCCGTCGCTATTCGAATAAAGGGTAATTGAACATGGCACGTTCCCTGAAAAAAGGCCCGTTCGTTGACGCGCATCTGATCAAGAAAGTTGAAGCGGTGCGCCAGACCAATGACAAGCGCCCTGTAAAAACTTGGTCCCGCCGTTCGACCATTCTGCCGGAATTTGTTGGTCTGACTATTGCCGTGCATAACGGTAAGACTCATGTGCCGGTGTATGTGACTGAAAACATGGTTGGTCACAAACTGGGCGAATTTTCGCTGACTCGTACCTTCAAAGGCCACGCGGCCGATAAGAAGGCGAAACGTTAAGGTGTCGCGATGAAAGTTTCTGCTGTTTTGAAAAATGCCCGCGTGTCTGCACAGAAAGCACGCCTCGTGGCTGACCTGATTCGCGGTAAATCCGTTGAACAGGCATTGAACATCCTGACGTTCTCGCCGAAAAAGAGTGCCGAGTTGCTGAAAAAAGTGCTGGAGTCGGCTATTGCCAACGCCGAGCACAATGAAGGCGCAGACATCGATACTCTGAAAGTTGCTACGGTGTATGTGGACAAGGGCCCGAGCTTGAAGCGCTTCTCTGCACGCGCAAAAGGCCGTGGTAACCGCATTGAAAAGCAAACCTGCCACATCACGCTGGTTGTGGGCAACTAAGGGGTAGATCATGGGACAGAAGATTGATCCGCGTGGCTTCCGCCTCGCGCTGAACAAAAACTGGTCTTCCAAGTGGTTTGCGAACAGCCAAAATTTCGCAACCATGCTGAAGGCCGATATTGAAGTACGTGATTTCTTGAAGCAAAAACTCAAACACGCATCGGTGAGCCGTGTCGTGATTGAGCGTCCTGCTAAAAGCGCACGTATCACCATTCACAGTGCCCGTCCTGGTATCGTGATCGGTAAAAAAGGCGAAGACATCGAATTGTTGCGCAAAGAACTGCAAACCCGTATGGGCGTACCGGTTCATGTCAACATCGAAGAAATCCGCAAACCTGAGTTAGACGCGCAAATCATCGCTGATGGTATCGCGGCTCAGTTGGAAAAGCGTGTGATGTTCCGCCGTGCCATGAAACGTGCCATGCAAAACGCAATGCGTTTGGGCGCACAAGGCATTAAGATCATGTCCTCCGGCCGTTTGAACGGGATTGAAATTGCCCGTACCGAATGGTACCGCGAAGGCCGTGTGCCTCTGCATACCCTGCGTGCTGATGTGGACTACGCAACAAGCGAAGCTCACACCACCTATGGTGTAATCGGCATCAAAGTGTGGGTGTACAAGGGTGACGTAAAACCAGGTCAAGTCGCCGCCGAGCCGGCTCAGCCTGAGAAGAAAGCACGAAAGGCAGGACGTAATGCTGCAGCCAACTAGACTCAAATACCGTAAGGTCCAAAAGGGCCGCAATACCGGTGTCGCAACGCGCGGTAACAAAGTGAGCTTTGGTGAATACGGTCTGAAAGCAATTGGCCGTGGTCGTTTGACAGCTCGCCAAATCGAAGCTGCTCGTCGTGCGATGACTCGTCACATCAAACGGGGTGGTCGTATCTGGATCCGTATTTTCCCAGATAAGCCTATCTCCAGCAAACCAGCTGAAGTCCGTATGGGTAACGGTAAAGGTTCGCCAGAATACTGGGTTGCTGAAATTCAGCCTGGTAAGGTGTTGTACGAAATGGAAGGGGTTGGTGAAGAACTGGCCCGTGAAGCATTCCGTCTTGCTGCTGCCAAGCTGCCGATTCAGACGGTATTTGTCACCAGACAGGTAGGTCAATAATGAAAGCATCCGAACTGCGTGCTAAGTCGGTTGAAGAGCTGCAAGCTGAAATCATCAGCCTGCTCAAAGCTCAGTTCAGCCTTCGTATGCAATTGGCGACTCAGCAGCTGTCCAAAACCAGCGAGCTGAAAAAAGTGCGTCGCGATATCGCCCGCATCCGTACCGTTCTCCACGAAAAGGCAGCCTGATATGAGCGAAAGCAGCAAAGTCGTCCGTTCACTGACCGGTAAAGTGGTTAGCGACAAAATGGACAAAACCGTGGTTGTCTTGGTTGAGCGTAAGGTAAAACACCCGCTCTATGGCAAGGTGATTCGGAAATCCAAAAAGTTCCACGCTCATGACGAAAACAATGAGTATGGTATCGGTGATGTGGTAGTGATTTCCGAATGCCGTCCATTGTCCCGTACCAAGACGTGGAAAGTCAGTGCGCTAGTAGAAAAAGCTCGTCAGGTATAATTTGTAGCTTGCATAAGGGTTCTCCCTTTTGTATAATGCTGCTTCTTTGTGATTGCCGGTCGATAAGGCCGGCAATTCTTGCCCTGACGGGTTCCAAAACTGGCCGCTCGATGTGCGCCGCACCTAATGTGCGGCGTTTGCTCTATCTAAAGGGTAGAGTTTTGGCGGATTAAGTTGGAAAGGTAAAAATCCATGATTCAAATGCAATCCATGTTGGAGGTTGCTGATAACACGGGTGCGCGTCACGTGATGTGCATCAAGGTGCTCGGTGGCTCCAAACGTCGCTACGCTCAAGTAGGCGACATTATCAAGGTGACGATTAAAGACGCCGCCCCCCGTGGCCGTGTGAAAAAAGGCGACGTGTACAACGCGGTTGTCGTTCGCACTGCTAAAGGTGTTCGTCGTCCTGATGGTTCACTGATTAAGTTTGACGGCAATGCTGCAGTGCTGTTGAACAACAAGCTTGAGCCAATCGGTACTCGTATCTTCGGCCCAGTGACTCGTGAGCTGCGTTCTGAGCGCTTCATGAAGATCGTGTCGCTCGCGCCCGAAGTTCTGTAAGGAGAAGGCTCAATGCGTAAGATTCGCAAAGGTGATGAAGTCGTTGTCATCACTGGCAAAGACAAGGGCAAGCGCGGTACCGTGCTGAAAGTGTTAGCCGACACCAACCAAGTTGTGGTCGTGGTCGAAGGCGTTCACATTGCCAAGAAACACGTTAAGCCTAACCCAGTACGTGGTGTGGCCGGCGGCATCGTTGAAAAAACTATGCCTGTTGACGTTTCTAATGTGGCTATTTTCAACCCAGCAACTCAAAAAGCCGACCGTGTTGGCTTCAAGGTGCTGGAAGACGGCCGTAAAGTTCGCGTGTTCAAATCGAACGGCGAAGTTGTCGGCGCGTAAGGAGTAACCATGGCAGCCCGTTTGCAAGAGTTTTATAAAAACACGGTTGTTCCTGAACTGGTCAAAAAGTTCGGTTACAAATCTGTGATGGAAGTACCGCGCATCGAAAAAATCACCCTGAACATGGGTGTGGGTGAAGCGGTTGCTGATAAGAAAGTCATGGAACACGCTGTTGGCGACCTGCAAAAAATCGCTGGTCAAAAACCGGTCGTGACTGTTGCCCGCAAATCGATTGCTGGCTTCAAGATTCGTGAAGGTTATCCTGTCGGTTGCAAAGTCACCCTGCGCCGCGAACGTATGTTCGAATTCTTGGATCGTCTGGTAACCGTGGCTTTGCCTCGCGTTCGTGACTTCCGCGGTGTAAGCGGTAAATCGTTTGATGGCCGTGGTAACTACAACATGGGTGTGCGTGAGCAGATCATTTTCCCAGAGATCGAATACGACAAAATCGATGCGCTGCGTGGGATGAACATCACCATCACAACGACCGCCAAAACCGATGAAGAAGCCCGCGCTCTGCTGGCTGCATTCAAATTCCCGTTCAAGGGCTAAGACATGGCAAAACTTGCACTGATTAACCGTGAAGAAAAGCGTGCCAAGCTCGTGGCTAAATTTGCCAAGAAGCGTGCTGCACTGCTTGAGGTCATCAACAACGCCAATCTGTCCGACGAAGAACGCTTTGCCGCGCGTCTGGCTCTCCAGCAACTCCCGCGTAATGCAAGCCCAGTGCGTCAACGTAATCGTTGTGCTATCACTGGTCGCCCACGCGGTGTTTTCCGCAAGTTCGGCCTTGGTCGTAGCAAACTGCGTGAAATTGCGATGCGTGGAGAAATCCCTGGCATCGTGAAGGCCAGCTGGTAATAGGAGAACACCAATGAGTATGCAAGATCCTATTTCCGATATGCTGACTCGTATCCGTAACGCTCAGCGTGCGGACAAAGTGTCGGTATCGATGCCGTCTTCCAAGTTGAAGACAGCGATTGCTAACGTCTTGAAAGACGAAGGCTACATTGAAGATTTCAAAGTAGAAGCCAACGATGGCAAACCTACTTTAGAAATCCAGCTCAAGTACTATGCAGGCCGTCCAGTGATCGAGCGCCTCGATCGCGTGTCGCGTCCTGGTCTGCGTATCTACAAAGGCTCCAATGACATTCCTAAAGTCATGAACGGTTTGGGCGTCGCGATTGTGTCGACTTCCAAAGGCGTGATGACTGATCGCAAAGCACGTGCTGCTGGTATCGGTGGCGAAGTGCTGTGCATCGTGGCGTAAGGAGTAATTATGTCTCGTGTAGCCAAAAATCCAGTCGTACTGCCCGCTGGCGTAGAAGCCAAGTTCGGTGCAGGCGAGCTGACTATTAAAGGCGCTTTGGGCGCCTTGACCATCCCTCTGCGTAGCGAAGTGGATGTGAAGTTAGAAGACAACACTTTGGTGTTTGCTGCAAAAGATAACAGCAAATTTGCCCGCGCTATGTCCGGCACCCTGCGTGCTCTGGTGAATAACATGGTGATCGGCGTTTCCAAAGGGTTTGAACGCAAGTTGCAATTGGTTGGTGTGGGTTACCGTGCACAAGCTCAGGGTACAAACCTGAACCTGTCCTTGGGTTTCTCTCACCCAGTGGTCCACAAAATGCCTGAAGGCGTGACCGTGGAAACCCCAAGCCAAACCGAAATCATCCTGAAAGGGGTTGATAAGCAACGCGTGGGTCAAGTCGCTGCTGAAGTACGTGCATACCGCTCGCCGGAGCCGTACAAAGGCAAGGGTGTTCGTTATGCCGACGAGCAAGTGGTTTTGAAAGAAACCAAGAAGAAATAATTGAGGCTTTGTCATGGATAAGAAACAAGCTCGACTCCGCCGCGCACGCAAAACCCGTGCACGCATTTGTGAGCTCAAGATGGTGCGCCTTGCTGTGCATCGTACCAACAGCCATATCTACGCCCAGATCATTGATGAAACTGGCGGCAAAGTCCTCGCTAGCGCCTCGACGCTGGAAGCCGAGGTTCGCAAGGACATCGCTAACGGTGGCAATGTTGCTGCTGCTGCTCTGGTCGGCAAACGTATCGCTGAAAAAGCAGTTGCTGCTGGCATTAAAGAAGTGGCGTTTGACCGTTCTGGTTTCCACTATCACGGTCGCGTGAAGGCTCTCGCCGACGCTGCCCGTGAAGGCGGCCTCGCGTTCTAATCGGAGAAGACTATGGCTAAGCATGATATTGAAGAACGCGGCGACGGTCTGATCGAAAAAATGATCGGCGTGAACCGCGTGACCAAAGTGGTCAAAGGCGGCCGCATCATGGCTTTCTCCGCCCTGACAGTGGTCGGCGATGGCGATGGCGGTATTGGCATGGGCAAAGGCAAATCGAAAGAAGTGCCAGTGGCTGTGCAAAAGGCAATGGAAGAAGCACGTCGCAAAATGGTTAAAGTGCCCCTGAAAAACGGTACTTTACACCACAGCGTGATTGGTAAACATGGTGCAACCACTGTGTTTATGCAGCCTGCTCCGGACGGTACTGGTGTGATTGCTGGTGGTCCTATGCGTGCTGTGTTCGATGCAATGGGCGTGAAGAACGTGTCGGCAAAATGCCACGGTTCAACCAACCCATACAACATCGTCCGCGCGACTATCGACGGCCTATCCAAAATGATGACTCCTGCTGACATCGCCGCTAAACGTGGCAAGACTGTCGCGGAGATTCTGGGGGTTGAAGAGCAATGAGCGAACAAAAAACAATCAAGGTGACCTTGGTAAAAAGCCTGATTGGTCGCATTGAAGGCCATCGTGCCTGCGCTCGTGGTCTGGGTCTGCGTAAGCTGAACCAGACGGTTGAGGTGATCGACACACCGGAAAACCGTGGCATGATCAACAAGATCAGCTACTTGCTTAAGTGCGAGGGTTAAATGTTACTGAACACCATCAAACCGGCCGCAGGTGCAACACACGCTAAAAAGCGTGTAGGCCGTGGCATTGGTAGCGGTTTGGGTAAAACTGCTGGCCGTGGTCATAAAGGTCAAAAATCTCGTAGCGGTGGTTTCCACAAAGTAGGTTTTGAAGGCGGTCAAATGCCTTTGCAACGTCGCTTGCCTAAGCGTGGTTTCAACTCGCTGACACGTGCTTTTGTTGACGAAGTGCGTTTGGATGCTCTGGCTGCGTTGTCTTTAACTGAAGTCGATCTGTTAGCTTTGAAACAAGCTGGCTTGGTTCGCGCTTCTGCTAAAGCAGCAAAAGTCATTTTGGCAGGTTCCATCGATCGCGCTGTGACTTTGCGTGGTCTTGGCGCAACAGCAGGTGCGCGTGCTGCCATTGAAGCTGCCGGTGGCAGTTTTGCTGAATAAGGCGTGACTCTGTGGCCACTCCTTCTCTAGCAACGAACGCCAACAAGTTTGGTGATTTGAAACGGCGCATCTGGTTCTTGATTGGTGCTCTGATCGTTTATCGTATCGGTGCCCACATTCCTGTTCCAGGCATCAACCCCGTCGAGCTAGCGAAGCTGTTCCAGTCCTCGCAAACGGGCCTCCTCGACATGTTCAACATGTTTTCCGGGGGGGCTTTGTCGCGGTTTACGGTATTTGCCATTGGTATTATGCCGTACATCTCGGCCTCCATTATTTTACAGTTGGCCTCCGAGGTTGTTCCCTCGTTGAAACAGCTGAAAAAAGAAGGCGATGCAGGACGAAGAAAAATTACCCAGTACACACGTTATGCCACAGTCTTACTAGCGACTTTCCAGTCGTTCGGGATTGCGGTAATGTTGTTTACACAACCTAATCTGGTCTTAACACCGCAATGGGAGTTCTACTTCACAACGGTGATTACATTAGTGACCGGTACCATGTTCTTAATGTGGTTGGGTGAACAAATTACCGAGCGCGGGATAGGGAATGGTATTTCTCTTATCATCTGTGCTGGTATTGCAGCTGGGGTACCATCGGCAATTGGCAAAACTCTGACCCTGACTTCTCAGGGCAACTTGCCTATCTTGTTGGTGGTTGCGCTTTTCATCGGCGTGATTGCTGTGACTTACCTCGTGGTATTTGTGGAGCGTGGTCAGCGCAAGGTGTTGGTGAATTATGCTAAGCGCCAAGTGGGTAATCGAGTTACTCAAGGCCAAAGTACACATTTGCCTTTGAAACTCAATATGGCAGGTGTGATCCCGCCAATCTTTGCTTCGAGCATTATTCTTTTCCCTGCGACTGTGGTGGGATGGTTTGGTCAAAGTGATGGATTGGGCTGGCTTAAACGAGTCAGTGATGCCTTGCATCCAGGGCAACCTGTTTATGTACTGTTATATGCTGCTGCGATTGTTTTCTTCTGCTACTTCTATACCGCCCTGGTCTTTAATCCAAAAGAAACAGCGGACAATTTGAAGAAAAGTGGAGCCTTTATCCCTGGAATTCGTCCTGGTGAACAGACTTCACGCTATATCGAGAAGATTATCCTGCGGTTGACTTTGATTGGTGCGGTGTACATCACGCTGGTCTGTTTGTTACCTGAGTTCCTGATCTTGAATTGGAATGTTCCATTCTACTTCGGCGGAACCTCGTTACTGATCATTGTCGTGGTAACGATGGATCTGATGACTCAGATTCAATCCTATGTACTGTCGCAGCAATACGAGAGTCTGCTCAAAAAGGCCAACTTTAAAAATGGCGGCGGACTCAGCTCTCGTTAAGAATCAGGATATTTCAAGAGATTATGGCTAAGGAAGATACAATCCAGATGCAGGGTGAGGTCTTGGAGACGCTGCCTAATGCGACGTTCCAAGTCAAGCTTGAGAATGGTCATGTTGTGCTAGGTCACATTTCTGGCAAGATGCGGATGCACTATATCCGTATTTTGCCGGGCGATCGCGTCACCGTTGAACTCACCCCTTATGACCTCTCCCGCGCCCGTATCGTATTCCGCGCCAAATAAGCGGGATAGGAACAAGGGCGCGGAGATAACGTGAAAGGAAAATCATGCGAGTTCAACCCTCGGTGAAAAAAATTTGCCGCAACTGCAAAATCATCCGTCGTAACCGTGTTGTACGTGTTATTTGCACGGACCCTCGGCACAAGCAAAAGCAGGGCTAATATTTGTCCCTGCGATAGCTACGTGCTAGAATCGCAAACTTTTCGTTTTGGGGAATTAGTATGGCCCGTATTGCCGGGGTAAACATCCCGAACCATCAGCATACCTGGGTTGGCTTACAAGCTATCTTTGGTATTGGTCGCACTCGTGCTAAAGCTATTTGCGCCGCAACGCAAATTGCACCAGACACGAAGGTCAAAGATTTGACCGATGCTGAAATGGAAAAACTTCGTGATGAAATCGCGAAGTTTACTGTAGAAGGCGATTTGCGCCGTGAAAACACCATGAGCATTAAACGTCTCATGGATCTCGGTTGCTATCGTGGTCTTCGCCACCGTCGTGGTCTGCCTTGCCGTGGTCAGCGTACTCGTACGAATGCGCGTACCCGTAAAGGTCCGCGTAAGCCGATCGCTGGCAAGAAGTAATTAAGGATAGATAATGGCTAAAGCAAACACAGTGCGTGTACGCAAAAAAGTGAAGAAGAGCGTATCCGAAGGGATCGTTCACGTTCACGCGTCCTTTAATAATACCATCATTACCATCACCGACCGTCAAGGGAATGCTTTGTCTTGGGCTACCTCCGGTGGTGCTGGTTTTAAAGGCTCGCGCAAAAGTACACCCTTCGCTGCACAGGTCGCAGCGGAGCACGCTGGTAAAGTTGCCCAAGAGTATGGTGTGAAAAATTTGGAAGTTCGCATTAAGGGCCCAGGCCCAGGTCGCGAGTCTTCTGTCCGTGCTTTGAACGCGCTGGGCTTCAAAATCACCAGCATCTCCGACGTGACGCCAATTCCACACAACGGCTGCCGTCCGCCGAAGAAACGTCGTATTTAAGATCGGAGAGATTGATTCATGGCACGTTATACTGGACCAAAATGTAAACTTGCACGTCGTGAAGGCACCGACCTCTTCTTGAAGAGCGCGCGTCGCGCCATCGATAGCAAGTGTAAACTGGATACCAAACCGGGTCAGCACGGTGCGAAAAACACCCGTTTGTCTGACTACGGCGTTCAACTGCGCGAAAAACAAAAAATTCGCCGCATTTATGGTGTTCTCGAACGTCAGTTCCGCAAATACTTTGCTGAGGCTGCTCGTCGCAAAGGCTCGACAGGCGAAAACTTGTTGAAGCTGTTGGAATCTCGCTTGGACAACGTCGTGTATCGCATGGGCTTGGGTTCTACCCGCGCTGAAGCACGCCAGTTGGTCAGCCACAAATCCATTCAAGTAAATGGTCAAACCGTCAATATTCCTTCTTTCCAAGTGAAAGCGGGTGATGTGGTTTCTGTGGTTGAAAAAGCCAAAAAACAAGTGCGTATCCAAGAAGCTCTGGCCTTGGCTGAGCAAATTGGTTTCCCAGGTTGGGTGGCGGTTGACGTCAAAAAGATGGAAGGCGTGTTTAAATCCATGCCCGAACGCACCGACCTGTCTAGCGATATCAACGAGCAGCTCGTTGTTGAGTTCTACTCTAAGTAATCGCTAGCCATTTCAAGGAAACACTATGCAAAACAGCGCTTCGGAATTTCTCAAACCGCGTTTAATTGATGTGCAGCCGGTTTCTCCGACGCAAGCTCGCGTCGCGATGGAACCCTTTGAGCGCGGCTATGCCCATACCCTGGGCAATGCTCTGCGCCGCATCCTGCTGTCTTCGATGCCCGGATTTGCTCCGACCGAAGTGTCTATCGCAGGCGTTTTGCATGAGTACTCTGCATTGGATGGGGTACGGGAAGATGTCGTTGATATTCTTCTCAACCTCAAAAATGTAGTGGTTAAGCTGCATGGTCGAGACAGTGTGCTGTTAACCCTCAAAAAAGAGGGAGAAGGCCCTGTCTTGGCAGGTGATATCGAATTGCCACACGACGTTGAAGTGATCAATCCCGATTTGGTGATTTGTCATTTGGCGGCTGGTGGCAAGATCGAGATGGAGATCAAGGTTGAAAAAGGCCGTGGCTATCAGCCCGTTAGCGCCCGAGTCAGCCAAGACGAAAATCGTACCATCGGCAATATTCTGCTCGATGCGTCCTTTAGTCCTTTGCGCCGTGTGAGTTTCTCGGTTGAGAGCGCTCGGGTGGAACAGCGGACTGACTTGGACCGTTTGGTGTTGGATATTGAAACCAACGGTGCGATGGAGCCAGAAGAAGCTGTGCGTGCTGCTGCTCGCATTCTGATGGATCAACTGTCGATCTTCGCAGATCTGCAAGGTACCCCTGAAGAAGAGATTATTGAACGTGCACCACAGGTTGATCCTATCCTGTTGCGTCCGGTTGACGATCTCGAATTGACCGTGCGTTCGGCTAACTGTCTGAAAGCCGAAAACATCTACTACATTGGGGATCTCATTCAGCGTACTGAGACTGAACTCCTCAAGACGCCCAACCTCGGCCGCAAATCGCTCAACGAGATCAAAGAAGTGCTTGCTTCCAAAGGTCTTACGCTGGGCATGAAGCTCGAAAACTGGCCGCCGGCCGGGCTGGAAAAACCGTAATTGCTCGGTTTGTCGGACAAAGGACACTAAAATGCGTCATCGCTTAAGTAATCGTAAACTGAATCGCACATCGAGCCATCGCCTGGCTATGCTCCGCAACATGGCGAACTCCTTGCTGCGTCACGAAGTGATCGTGACTACTGTGCCTAAGGCAAAAGAGCTGCGCCGTGTGGCAGAGCCTCTGATTACCTTGGGTAAAAAACCATCCTTGGCTAACCGTCGTTTAGCTTTCGACCGCACTCGCGACCGCGAAGTGGTTGGCAAGCTGTTCAACGAATTGGGCCCACGCTATGCAACTCGTCCTGGTGGCTATGTGCGTATCCTGCACTACGGCTTCCGTAAAGGCGACAACGCGCCTCTGGCTTTGGTCGAATTAGTTGACCGTCCAGAAGTCGACGAAGCAGAAGTTGTCAGCGAAGAATAAGCCTAGTGCCTTCGTTGTAAACGGATGAAAAAAGCCCCTACCAATGTGTAGGGGCTTTTGCTTATGGCTGCTTTTGTACCACTTGCTTCTTGTTGTTCAACAACAGATAGCGTGCCATTTCGTAATAGTGCAGTGTAAATTGGCGCAATCGTTGTGCTTCATCGCTGCGTTCTGTCTCAAGATTCTTTGCTGTTTGGCTGTCTAGCTCGGCAAGGTAGCCTTTTTGTGTCGGTAAGCCCAACATAAAGTAGTACGGTGCTTGCACAAAACCAACTTCTGGCCCGCGATCATGTGTGATCGTGAAAGCGGCTTGTCGTGTTGGTGGGCTAGGAGCGAGGACATCACGGCCAAAAGTGGTGTTGATATAAGGTCGAGGTAGTAAACCAGCCAAAGTTGCCATCACATCAACTTGCGAGGCCACTTCTGTCCGTACTGCTGGGCGCAGTAACTTTGGTGCATACAGCAAGAATGGCGTATGAATGGAACTTAAGCGTAAGTCTGTCCATGCTGCCGGTAACACTGCACTGGCATTGCCGGTGATACCGTGATCACCGAGAAAAACAAACACTGTGTTATCAAAGTACGCTTCTTTTTTGGCCGTTTCGATCAGTGTTTTAATCGAATAATCCATGTAACGGAAAGAGTCATATTCTTCCTGACTGTCAAAGCCATTGGCTTTTAGCTGTTCCAGCGGCCATTTTTGACTTTGAAAATCGCGATCTTCTGCCGGAATAGTGTAAGGGCGATGGTTGCCAGAGGTTTGGATAATGGCAAAAAAAGGTTTGTTTTGTTGTTTAAGAACTTGATTCGCTTCCTTAAACAAATTGGTGTCAGAGATGCCCCAAGTGTCGTTGCGCTTGGATTGATAATGCCCTTCTTCATAAATTCGGATATCACGAATATTGTTGGTCAAAACGCCACGAATATTGGCCCACGAAGTCGAGCCACCGATGAAATAGAACCGTTCATATTCAGGAAATGCGCTATCCATCAGGATATGTTGATCTGCCGCCTGTGGATTTCGGCTAGAGGTATTTGCTGTTTCCACATCGGGAACGCCAGTTAGCGTCGTAAACACACCGCGCGCGGTACCAAAATGTGGTGTAAAAAAGCGAGTAAATAAAATCCCTTGTTTTGCCAATTGATCAAAATAGGGCGTGGTACCGAGGGGATTACCAAAAGTGCTGGTTTTATAGGCAGAAAACGATTCGACTAACACCAAAACAATATTAGGCGGTGTGGCAAGGGCATCAGGGCGCGCTGGGATTTCACGCCGTAGGCTAAAGCGTGGACCAGAGGTGTTGGGCGGAACTCCTAACCAATCAGCAATCACCGGATAGGCCTGCTCGACTTTGGCCTGATCAAAACCCGCACTTTTATAATCTAGAGTATCAAAAAAGTTCAGTACCGGATTGAGTCCGATATTGGCAACAAAAGGGTTGGGCGTAAAAAAGGCATCACTCCAACGCAGGGGATATTGTGAAAATTTGCCATGAATTCCCACGATCACTAACACCGCTGTTGTCAGCCCCAGCCATAGCCGATGGCGCGGTTTAGGATGACTCCATTGCCAGCCATGCGTGGGTTGTCGTAAATGGCGAAAACCTGTCGCCACGCCCCACAGCAATACTGCTATCACTACAAGCGCGATAAGCGTAATTTTGACCACCGGATAGCTTTGCCACACCATTTCTGCCGAGGTTTGCCAATCGCCTAAAAAATTGAGAATGGCGGCATTGAGGCGGGTGCGCAGATAAGAATAGTGGCCGAAGTCGAGGCCAATTGTAGCGAGTGTGGCGGCACTAGCGATGACAAAATAGGCCCACCAGAACCGTTCTGACCACCGATGGCGAAACGGAGAAAGTTTTGTCCAACCGCCGAGTAACAAAAAGGGCAAAACAATAACCAACCCTAAGCGTAGGTCGAAGCGTGTTCCCAACACAAAAGCTTGCAACAAAGTTTGTGTGTCTTCGGCAAGCTGTGGATCACGGAAATGCCACCAAAATCCTAGTCTGGCAAGAAACGTACACAATAAAAAAGACAACAAATACCAGAGCGAAAATTTCAGTAGTTTTGGCATGATTCAATGGTGATCAAAAGGTCGGCGATAACATAAGCTCAAAACAATCGCCAGTAATAATGCAATAAGCACTGGCCAATTTCCCCACCTTAAATAGGGGGTTTCACCTTGTCTGCCTTGTACCGAGGTTTCTAGGCGCGCATTGTGAAATTGAGGCAGTGATTGTAACACTTGCCCTCGTTGGTCAATCACTGCTGTGAGGCCAGTATTCGTGGCGCGTAGCATCGGGCGGCCGGTTTCGAGTGCCCGTGCTTGCGAGAGCTGGAGATGTTGTTCTGCCGCCGTAGAATGACCAAACCACGCCAGATTCGACACATTAGCCAGCAACGTGGCTGAGCGCGCCCCCGCGAGCAATTCTTCGCCAAAACTGTCTTCATAACAGATATTGAAAGCAATGCTTTGATCGGCGACTGTAAACGGCTTTTGTTCTGCCCCTCCCCGCGCAAAGCCCGACATTGGCATATTCATATAGCGGTATAACCAACCAGTCAGCCACGGTAGAGGGACATATTCACCGAAAGGCACCAGATGTGCTTTGCGGTATTGTTGTGTGGGTTGGGTGAGAGAAATTACCCCGTTGTAATCACCGCTGCTATCGCGCAATGGAATACCGGTGATGACTTCTTTTCCCTGCTGCTGTAATAACGCTTGCAGTGGCTGTAAGTAATGGGCCGGTAATTCATCATAAAAAATTGGTAAGGCGGTTTCAGGCAAGATCACCAGCTTGGCTGGGCTTGCTGTCATGTGTTGGGTGTAGGTGTCGAGGGTATGGGCAAAAATCGTCGGTTCCCATTTCAAGGTTTGTGGAATATTGCCCTGCACCAGACTGATACTCAGCGGTTTACCACTGGCTTCTGTCCACTGAATATGGCTCAGCCCCCAACTACCAGCCCATACCACCGTCAGACCCAATGCTACCCACTGTCGGTGTTTGGGGTGTTGCCATAGTAAAACCAGTGCGCCGGCACTGGCGACCACAGCCCAAGTGACGGCATAAATACCAAATAACGGTGCTAAACCTGCTAACGGCCAATTGGGGATTTGGCTATAACCGAGCCCACCCCAAGAAAAGCCGGTTAACAGCCAACCGCGCATCCAATCGAATAAAGTCCATAAGCTTGGCAAGGTAACTAGCCATTGCCAATAGGGATTACGCCATGACAGTTTTTGCGTCAAATACACGGCAGCCGCAGGGAACAACGCCAGCCATGCCGGTAACAAGGCAACCAACGGAATGGCAAACACCGCCGGCAAGCCTGCAATGTCATGTAGGCTGTGATAAATCCAATAGAAGTTGGCACAGTAGGCACTGAGTGCCCATAGATACATTCCACGTGTGGCCTGTGCTGGGCTGTGTCGAGGTAGGAGCAATAAAACAGCGGCCAGCAGACAGGGCGCAAGATAGCCTTGCCGAAATGGCGCAAATAAAACGACAGACAGCGCGCCCAAAAGGATGAGCGCGCCATAGCGGCTAAGCGTGGCTGGCATCAGGAAGAGGGGGTAGTGTGATGAATGCGTTGCACTTGTAAGGTGTGGATGCGGCGACTATCGGCGCGCAACACCAAAAATTCTAGCTCACCGATTTGAATACTCTCTCCACGCTTGGGCAGGTGGCGGAATTGCGAAACCACCAGTCCACCGACGGTATCATAATCTTCATCGCTAAACTCAGTGCCAAACACTTGGTTAAAGTCGGCGAGCTCGGTGACTGCTTTGACGCGATAGAGACCATTTTTTTGCGGGACAATATGGTCTTCGGTTTCATCAAAGTCGTATTCATCTTCGATGTCACCCACAATTTGTTCAATCACGTCCTCGATGGTGACCAATCCGGCTACGCCACCGTATTCATCGACCACGATTGCCATATGGTTCCGTGTTTCACGAAATTCACGCAATAGTACATTGAGCCGTTTTGATTCGGGGATAAATACCGCTGGCCGTAGGCTATCGCGTAAATCGAAATCGTCAGGTGTGGCGAAGTAACGCAGCAAGTCTTTGGCAAGCAAAATGCCCAGCACTTGATCTTTGTTATCACCAATCACAGGAAAGCGTGAGTGGGCGGTTTCCATCACAAAGGGCAGAAAGTCGGGGACGGCTTGATCAACTGAAAGCACGTCCATCTGACTGCGCGGAATCATGATGTCACCGACACACAACTCGCTGACCTGTAACACGCCTTCGATCATGGCGAGGGCGTCGGCATCGAATAAATTGCGATCAAAAGCCGAGTGCAACAGTTCGATCAGTTCTTCTCGGTCTTCTGGTTCACGTAATAAAAAGGCGGAAAGGCGTTCCCAGCCAGGACGGTTTACTGGGATCGTCCATGAGGGTCAATTGCGCTCCGAAGCGTAAGGGTCCGCATATCCTAACCGTGCTAGGATGGCTGTTTCAAGTGCTTCCATGGCTTCTGCCGAGGTATCGTCTTGGTGATCCATCCCTTGCAAGTGCAAAACACTGTGTACCGTCATGTGGGCATAGTGTGCTAACAAGGGTTTATTTTGTTCTGCCGCTTCGCGGACAATGACCTCGTGGCACAACACAATATCGCCCAATAACGGTAATCCGACGAAGGCGAACATATCATCTCCCCCTTCGTGCAACGCAAAGGTCAACACATTGGTTGCATAGTCCTTGCCACGATAGTCGCGGTTTAATAAACGACCTTCTTCCGCATCAACCACCCGAATCCCAATTTGCACATGGCGAATACGATGGTTGAGGGCGGCTTTAATCCAACGGCGGAATTGGCGCAAAGTGGGCCGCTCGCCGTGGTCAACCGTACAAACAAAGTCGAGTTCTAAGGTCGCGGGTTGATAGCGATAGCGTTGTTTCGTCGTTTTCACTGGCTTTCCTCTTTCGCCGGCGGTTGCTGCCATCGGTCGTAGGCATCAACAATTTTTTGTACCAAAGGATGGCGTACCACATCATCAGATTGGAAGTGATGGAAACGAATGCCGCGCACCTGCGCCAAAATTCGTTCTACTTCTACCAAGCCGCTTTTTTGATGTCGTGCTAAGTCGATCTGGGTGATATCACCAGTAATCACCGCTTTTGAACCGAAGCCAATGCGGGTTAAGAACATTTTCATCTGTTCCGGTGTGGTGTTTTGCGCTTCATCCAAAATAATAAACGCTTGGTTTAAGGTGCGTCCGCGCATATAAGCCAGTGGTGCTACTTCAATCAGATTTTTTTCAAATAGCTTACTGACGCGGTCAAACCCCATTAAATCGTACAGCGCATCATAAAGTGGCCGCAGGTAGGGATCGACTTTTTGTGCCAAATCACCGGGTAAAAAGCCTAGTTTTTCCCCTGCTTCTACAGCCGGTCGCACCAAAATAATCCGTTTTACCGCATCACGCTCCATCGCATCGACTGCACAGGCTACTGCCAGATAGGTTTTGCCAGTGCCGGCTGGGCCAATGCCAAAGGTGATGTCATGTTCGGCAATCGCCTTAATGTATTCATTTTGGCGCGGTGTGCGACCGCGTAGCTCGCCTTTGCGGGTCAATAACACCGGCACACCAGCCTCTTGCCCATTTTGGCCTAGCGTGGAGCGTTTCAGCTCAACCAGCCCCAGTTGGATATCTTCCACCTCTAGTGGACGTTGTGCCCGTAGATAAAAGGATTCGATCACCTGCGCCGCTTCGCGTGCGCGATTACCGACAATCTTGAAACGCTCATTGCGCCGCGAGATGGCAACATCCAATGCGGTTTCGATTTGCTTGAGATTGTCATCTAATGCGCCGCATAAATTTTGCAAGCGCAGGTTGTCAACGGGTGTGAAAGCAATGTGTTCTATCACAGGGCAACACCTTGCCCCACACTAGCGGTGGATTCAGTTTCTTGTGTGACCACTTCTCCGGCTAGAGAGTGTGGGAAGGCTTGTGTGATGCGGATATCGACCATTTGACGAATTAAGCGCGGGTGTCCAACAAAGTTAACAACGCGGTTATTGGCCGTGCGCGCTGCTAATAAATTCTCACCGCGTTTTGAAACGGCCTCGACCACGACTCGCTGCACCGTGCCAACCATGCTTTGGTTAATGGCATAGCCATTGGCCTCGATCACTTCGTTTAAGGCTTCTAACCGCCGTACTTTTTCTTGATGTGAGGTATCGTCGCTGAGGTTGGCAGCGGGGGTACCGGGGCGGGGACTGTAGATAAAGACAAAGCTAAAATCAAATGCCAAATCTTTGACCAGCTTAAGCGTGGCGGCAAAGTCTGCTTCGGTTTCCCCAGGGAAGCCAACGATAAAATCAGACGATAAATGCAAATCTGGGCGCACAGCGCGCAATTTGCGGATGATCGATTTGTATTCCAATGCGGTATAACCGCGTTTCATCGCGGCTAAAATGCGGTCTGATCCTGATTGCACTGGCAAATGTAAATGGCTGACCAATTTCGGCAATTTTTCATAACAGGCAATTAAACGGTCGGTAAACTCGCGTGGGTGGCTGGTGGTAAAGCGAATCCGTTCCACCCCTGGAATTTCATGCACATATTCCAGCAACAAGGCAAAGTCGGCGATTTCGCCATCAGCCATCTCACCCCGATAGGCGTTGACGTTTTGTCCAAGCAAGACAATTTCTTTCACCCCTTGTTGTGCCAGTCCAGCAATTTCCACCAGCACATCATCGAGTGGGCGCGAGACTTCTTCGCCTCGGGTGTAGGGCACCACACAGAATGAGCAATACTTCGAGCAGCCTTCCATAATCGACACAAATGCTGAGCCGCCTTCAATGCGCGCCGGTGGTAAGTGGTCGAATTTCTCGATTTCGGGGAAGGTAATATCAATCTGTGAGCGACCGGTGGTTTGTTTGGCACGGATCAGCTCTGGCAGACGGTGTAGGGTTTGTGGGCCAAACACGACATCGACAAACGGTGCGCGTTTGACGATGGTATCGCCTTCTTGTGAGGCAACACAGCCACCGACACCAATCACTAAATCGGGTTTGAGTTGTTTAAGATGGCGAATGCGGCCTAAATCGGAAAAGACTTTTTCTTGTGCTTTTTCGCGTACCGAACAGGTGTTAAACAGAATCACATCGGCTTCTTCGGGATTGTCTGTTTTTTCTACGCCGTGTTCTGCGTCAAGAATATCGACCATTTTGTCCGAGTCATACTCGTTCATCTGGCAACCAAAGGTCTTAATGTAGACTTTTTTCATCATGTCTTAGCTAGAGAGTGCCGACAATTGGCAGAACAGCCAATTTTGTGAGTGGCAAGAATGAGTTAACCGCTAAGTTTAGCACAGCCCTGTGCCGGTGTTGCTCAAGCCGCGTTAGAATGCGATGGTTAAACGATAGACAAAAGCAAAAGGTGGAACAAAGATATGCAGCAGCGCATCGTTTTCGTCGAGGATGACCGCGACTTAGCCGAATTGATCGGCGACTATCTGCGTAGCTATGGCTTAGACGTCACTCATATTGATCGTGGTGATACCGCTGTCGAGGCGATTTTGGCCGACCCACCTGATTTGGTGATGCTCGATATTATGTTACCGGGTAAAGATGGCCTGACTGTCTGCCGTGAACTGCGCCCTAAATATGCGGGGCCGATTGTGATGCTGACCTCGCTCAATAGCGATATGAACCAGATTTTGGGTTTTGAATTAGGGGCAAGCGATTATGTGTTAAAGACGACACCGCCCTCGGTATTGCTGGCGCGGTTGCGGGCGCACCTGCGGCAACAAACCACCCAAGCCCCCGCCGCCGTGATGCAAACCACCACCGGTACCCATGATGCGCGGGCGGTGCTAGATTTTGGTAGCTTGCAAATCGACAGCATTAACCGCAGCGTGCACTACGCCGGTGAATCTATTTCACTGTCTACCGCTGATTTTGATTTACTGTGGTTGTTGGCCTGTCATGCCGGAAAAGTGTTATCACGAGAAGATTTATTATTCTCCTTGCGTGGCGTGCATTACGATGGGCTGGATCGTTCGATTGATGTTGCTGTTTCGCGTTTACGTAAAAAATTGGGCGACGATCCTGCCGAGCCAAAACGGATTAAAACCATTCGTCACAAAGGCTATTTGTTTGCTGGTGATGCGTGGCGCAACGATCCGGTGGCATAGATGAAACGGGTTTTCTTGCGGTTTTATCTTGGGGTATTGGCTTTTTTCCTGCTCTCGGCCTTGGTGGTGGGGGGGATTTATAAGCATGTCTTAAAAGAAAACAACCGCCGTTATTTGGCCGATGTTTTCCAAACCACATTAACGCTGATTGAGATTGAACTGCGCGAGGTGCCAGAACAACAATGGCCGCAACGGGTCGCCAATCTACGACAACGGCTCGATTTACCGATTGCGATTGAAACCCTAGATCGTTATGTGCTCAATGATGAACACAGCCGCTCTTTAATCGCCGGTGGCATTGTGTTGTTACCCGAGCGCGATGTTTATGTGCAACGTATCCCCAAAAGTGATTCGGTGTTGACGATCGGGCCGGTGGATTATCTGTTTTTTGCTCGTAAGTTAAATTGGATTGATGTGTTAGCGGTGTTGTCGTTGGCGTTAGCATTAGGGGTGCCGGCATTTTTATGGCTGCGTCCTTTGGTACGCCATGCTCGAGAATTATCGTTGGTTTCACAACAACTCGGGCAGGGGCATTTTTCTGCCCGCGCCCATCTGCCTGATACTTCACCTTTGGCTGATCTGGCGCAGGCGATTAACCACATGGCGCGCAGTATGGGCGAGATGGTGCAAACCCGAAAAACGCTGATTGACGGCATTTCACACGATCTACGCACACCCATTGCGCGCTTGCGCTATCGCCTAGAAGCCCTGCGCGGCACCACCCCCGACCCGCTGGCGCAAAAAATCATGCACCAAATTGAGCGTGATTTAGACAACTTAAATGAGATGACCGAAGAGTTATTGATTTTTAGCCGTCTGGATCAACCGGAGATGAGTCTAGAACGGCATCCGGTAGCAATGTTGCCGTGGTTAGAGCAGATTTTGGCTGAATTGAGCTGGCAACAAGCTCCCCCAGCCATTCAAAACCTCACAGGTGATGAAGATCCGATTGCTGCTATCGACACCTATTATATGGGGCGGGCAGTGATGAATTTGGTCAATAATGCGCGCCGTTATGGTGAGTCGGCGGTCGAGATTCGTTTAGTGCAACAGCAAGGTCAAACCCAGATTTGGGTTGATGATGATGGGCCGGGAATTCCTGTCCATGCTCGTGAAACCGTATTGCGGCCCTTTGCGCGTCTTGATGAAGCACGCAGCCGCCACACTGGGGGGCATGGTTTGGGGTTGGCGATTGTGCAAAAAGTATTAGAAGGCCATCAGGGGCAGGTGTTGATCGAAGATGCACCGTTGGGTGGAGCGCGGTTGATTTTAAGCTGGCCGACAGAATTGATCGAAAAATCTGCATTGGGGGCTTGACATCACCTCTAAAGCATTCTAATATGCACTCCTCGATTGGCGAATTAGCTCAGTTGGTTAGAGCGACGGAATCATAATCCGCAGGTCCGGGGTTCGAGTCCCTGATTCGCCACCAGAATTTAAGAAAAGCCCAGCACACGCTGGGCTTTTTTGCGTTCTGTGCTTCCTACCGTATGCCGCCTTGTAACCCACTGCGTGGAAAATCTTGGGTTTAGATTGAGGTCAAGAGCGTGAATAGCCTAATTGAGGTGTTTGCTGTTCACCGCGTCAGCAGGTTCGATTTTTGATTTGTAGTCTCAGTATGACTACAATCAAACTTCTAAAACCTTCAAGTGAAATGACCATGGCTACCTCCAATACCTATGTCCGAGCCCGTATTGATGCGCATACTAAGGAACGTGCCGCTGATGCGCTGGAGGCAATGGGCTTGTCTATCTCTGATGCGATTCGTTTGCTGATGTTGCGCATTGCTGATGAACGCCGGATGCCCTTTGATGTAAAGGCCCCGAATGCCACTACGCGCAAGGCCATTGCCGAACTCGAGGCCGGAAAAGCAGAGCGTTTTGTCAGCGTTGATGACCTGATGAAAGACCTACATGCGGATGATTGAGCGTGCCACAGCCTTCAAACGCGACTATAAGCGCGAGGCCAAGGGACTGCATCGGGCTACACTTGATAGTGATTTGAGGTCTGTTCTCATGGTGCTCGTGACCGACCAGCCACTTGATGCCAAATTTCGCGACCACGACTTGAGCGGAGATTGGGCAGGTTATCGTGAATGTCACCTTAAGCCCGACCTCCTGTTGATCTACCGCAAGCCGGATGCTGACACGCTTCGATTGGCTCGCCTTGGCTCCCACAGCGAACTGTTCGGTTGAGTCTGTTGGACCGAGGCAAGGAATCCCCGCTCTTTAGGGAGGGGAAGAAGTCAAGAATGATACAATCTGCCGTGGTACAGACCATTTAACTCGGTCTTGTTGATTGATATTTTCTCAAGGATTGTAAGCATGAGTTTGAAATGCGGCATTGTCGGTTTGCCTAACGTAGGTAAATCAACGCTATTTAACGCCCTCACCAAAGCCGGCATCGAAGCCGCAAATTATCCGTTTTGTACGATTGAACCGAATGTCGGGATTGTTGAAGTGCCTGATCCTCGGATGGCTGAGCTGGCCGCGATTGTTAAACCACAAAAAGTACAACCCGCGATTGTTGAGTTTGTAGACATCGCCGGTTTAGTGGCTGGTGCTTCACGCGGTGAAGGCTTAGGCAATCAGTTTTTGGCTAATATCCGCGAAACCGACGCCATTGTGAATGTCGTGCGTTGTTTTGATGATGATAATGTGGTGCATGTGGCGGGTAAGGTTGATCCGATTGCTGATATCGAAACCATTGGTACTGAGCTGGCGCTGGCGGATTTAGCCACAGTGGAAAAAGCGATTATTCGTGATGGGAAAAAAGCGAAATCGGGCGATAAAGAAGCGATTCGGCTGATTGCCATTTTAGAAAAAGTCCGCGCCCATCTCGATCAAGGTTTGCCTGTTCGTAGTTTGTCGTTAGATGTAGAAGAAATTGAGCTGTTAAAACCGTGCTGCTTGTTAACGATTAAACCAGCGATGTATGTGGCGAACGTGGCAGAAGATGGTTTTGGTGATAATCCTCACCTCGACCGTTTGAAAGTCTTGGCGGCAAAAGAGGGTGCGCCGGTGGTGGCCTTGTGCGCGGCGATGGAATCGGAAATTGCTGATTTAGATGATGCAGATAAAGCAGAGTTTTTGGCTGAAATGGGTTTGGAAGAGCCCGGCTTAAATCGTCTGATTCGTGCTGGTTATGATTTATTGGGTCTGCAAACTTATTTCACTGCCGGTGTCAAAGAAGTGCGCGCTTGGACGATCCATAAAGGCGACACCGCACCGCAAGCCGCCGGTGTGATTCACACGGATTTTGAGCGTGGTTTCATCCGCGCCCAAGTCATCAGCTACCCCGACTTTATTCAGTTTGGCGGCGAAGCCAAAGCAAAAGAAGCCGGCAAAATGCGCGTCGAAGGCAAAGAATACGTTGTGCAAGATGGCGATGTGATGCACTTCTTGTTTAACGTTTGATTTGCGTTGGTGATTTCAGGCGATTGAATCTGTTTGTCGCTACATTACTGAAATCGACAAAAGCCCCGTGGATACGGGGTTTTTTTATCATAGTAAATAGCACTCGCATTCGGGCACGGGCAGAATCCCGGTGTGCCCAATCCACAGACACTTTCTCACGCAGGCTAATCAGTCCTGATATTTGTAGGGTTCTCTCGATCCAATTCCCATTGCTGCGGATTGTTGATGATGTATTCCCGTATTTTTGCCAGTGAAGTTTCATTGCGGATGATGTGTTCGTAATAGTTGCGTTGCCACACGGGCATGCCTGGTGTATGGCGAAATTCGTTGATGCGTTTGGTAGCGGCAGATTTGAATGATCGAATGATAGTTGGAATCGAACCGGCAACCGGCTTACCGAATTGTTCCGTTGTAGGGGCACGGCGCGCCGTGCCCCTACCATTGATCATGACTACGATGCCGTGGAAATGGTTGGGCATTACCACCCACGCATCCAATCCGATTTCTGGACGAATGTCGGCAGTTTTTAGCCATTCATCGGCAACAATGCGCCCAAGATCATTCAGCTGCATGTTGCCCTCGACAACATTACCAAACAGGCATTCCCGCTCATACGTGCAGATGGTGATGAAATATGCACCGGCCTGCGTATAGTCATACCCATCTAGGCGGATATTGCGGCGGTGGTGGATATCGCAATAAAAGTATGATGAAAGAAAATTTTTCTTCATGACATATTTTTTATTAAAATTTTGAGCTATATGTTTGATATCAAATCATAGCTTTACTGCTGTCATGTGCCACTGATGGGTAATAGCATGTCGTCACTGTATCTCAAACGCCCCCCACGCCTCCACAGTCCGGAGGCTAAATTAACATGATGGCCAACCCTCGCTCGCTGGTCTACGCGCTTTACACCCATTGGGATACCGTGGAGCTTTTGGTGCGGCTGTCGCGCGAGTTTGCCGTGCTGACCAGCGATCAGGTGTTGAACGGTATTGCCAAGGTATCCGGGCAACGGGATGCCGAAGCGCAGGGGACGGTGCTGCGTGCCTTGGTCAATGCGGACATCCTGCAAACCTTGCCGCGCAGCAGCGATCTGCAGCTTAATGCCTATGTGCTGGAGTTCGTGCGCGGCCTCACCCGTGAACATGAGCTGGGCCTGGCTGCCGTACTGCAGGCGCGTGTTGCGGCCATCCGTGAAGCCACCGAAGCACTCAATGAAGGGATGCTCGGGGCCGACATGGATCGCGTGCGCGGAGCCGCCAACAAGCTGGCAGAACTCTTCCGCCAGATCAGTCTGCAGCTCGATCAGGACCGGCACGCGCTCTTTGAGCTGGCGGAAAACGCCAAAAGCGCCGACAGCAGCATGCCGATCAGCCAGCGCTACCGCGAGGTGCTGGAAGCCTACGATCATTATGTGGAGCCGATGAACCAGATGATGGACAGCGGCTTGCAGGGCACTTTCTACCGCTATCTGGAAGAAGCGGAGCGTGCGCTCGACTTGAGCCTAGAGCAATTGTCGGTACAGGGTGCGCTCTACTCGCATCGCCTGCAGTTACGTCAGGTGGCGCACCAGGCCAAGGAGCTGCGGCGCTTTGGCCGGCTGGTTGCGCAACAGTGCGCCGATACACTGCTGCCCCTGCGCGAAGAGCTGCGTCAGCACAACGCACTGACCAGTGCCATCAGCTTGCTGTTGGGGCAGGTGCGCAAACGCGGCCTGCGTCGCGCACTGTCGCGCCCGGCGGATGAGACCGCACTCCCCGTCTGGCGCAATGAGCGCGGTTTCAAATTGCAATTGGGCGATGAGGTACGGGCAGTCATGGCTGCCGCGCACCAATACCAGCCGCAGGCGGTGGCCTTTCCGAAGGATGAGCCTGGCGATGACGCTCCCTTGCTGGAGCAGGTGGACGAAGCCGCTATTCGTGCGCATCTGGCCCGCAGCCTGCCGGTGGAAAATCTGCTCGATTGGCTGCACCGCCATTACGCCCACCTGCAGGATGCCACCCTGCTGCGCCTGTTCCATGACCTGCAACATGAGCCCGGCTGGCAGTTCGAGGCAGCCAGCCAGCCTGAAAAAACCACGCTGCAGACGATTCGCGTCCTGCATCACCCTCATCGTGTGAGTAGCTTGCCATGACGATCCCACACGCTCTGGCAGCCGCTCTGTCGCAAATGCCGGCATTGGCCGAGCTGTTCCGCTTGTTTCTCTCCGGCAAACACCTGAATCGAATGGCCGAGCCCGCGCTGTGGGCGGAGCTGGAACAGCACGAGGCCAGCTATGTCGGCTTGTTTGCCGCGCTGGGGTTCGAACTGCGCCTGGATGCCAGGGGCTTTGCCTGGTTTCACAACAGTGACGCCAACAGCAACATCGGCAAGATCAGCCGCCAGCTGGCCTTGCTGTTCATGGTGATCTTCGATGCCCAGGCCAACGCCGGCAAGGCCCTGCAGCGCTTTACCGATTGGCTGATCGACAGTGCCTGGCTGGCCGAGGTTTACAAGCAACAGCAAGACCTGCTGGATGCCGAGGGCCTCAACGCCGACGCCCTGGTGGAGCTGCTGGGCCGCGCCTGCAACCTCGGCTTTGCCGTGCCAGAGCCAGCGGGCTGGCGACTGCTGCCCGCTGTATGCCGTTACCTCGATCATTTCGAAAGCCTGGCGTTGACGGCCAAGACCGATGGCGACGAAGAGAGCACGCCTGCAGCGGAAGACTGGACTGCGGATGCACCAGACGACGAGGAGAACACCTGATGCAGTACGGGTTCCAACGTCTGGTCCTGCTGGGCAGCGCCGGCTACTCGCGTGCCGAGCTGCCGCTCGATGGTGCGGTCTCTCTGGTGGCGCCCAACAACACCGGCAAGACCAGCCTGATCAATGCCCTGCAGTTTCTGCTGATCATCGACCGCCGCCGTATGGATTTCGGGGCGCACGATGTGGACAAGAGCCGGCGCTTCTATTTCCCCAACAACAGCGCCTATGTGCTGCTGGAGGTGTCGCTGCCGGAGTCCGGCACCGTCGTGCTGGGCTGCGTGGGCAAAGGGGTGAGCTTCGAGTACGAGTATTTCGCCTATGCCGGGCCGCTGAAGGTCGAGGAGTTCTGCCTGCCGGATGGCACCTTGGTGGCACAACCGCAACTGGCCAGCCATCTGGCGAGCTTTGGGCGCAGGGTGTTCAGCTACAGCAGCAGCGAATTTGCCGACATGGTGTATGGCGGGCGCAACCGCAAGTTTGCCAGCGAGCAGGATTTCTGCGTTTTCCGGCTGGAGCACGCCAGCGATGCCAGCGTTTTTCAGCGGGTGCTGACCCGCACGCTGCGCCTGGACAAACTGCGCTCCAGCGAGGTCAAGGACTATCTGCTGCAGATTTTCCGGCGCGATCTGCCGGATGCCAGCATCGACTTCAAGGCGGAATGGGACAAGGCGTTTGCCGACCTCAACGCCGAACGCAGCCAGTACCTGGCCGCCGTGCGGCTGCAAGCCACCTTGAACGAACTGGAACAAAAGCAGGAAGCCCGCCTGGTGTTGCGCGGCAAATTGCTGTGCTGGCGCCCCTTGATCGACGCGGCACTGAGCCAGTGGCAGCAGCATTACGAGACCTGCCAGCAAATTTTGCAGCATGAGTTGGCACAGTGCGAAGTCGAGCTAACCCGCCTGCGCGAACAGGACATACAGGCCGCACGCGAGCAGAATCAATGCGAGCTGGAACAAAAGCAGCTCCGCCAGCAAAGCGAACAATTGCGCGCCTTGCAGCAGCGTTTTGCCTTGATCCCCGACCGCGCCCTGCTGGAAGCGCGCCGGCGCGAGCTGCAGGAACAACGGGATGCGCTGGTGGTACGGATCGGCCAGGCCCAGAGCCGCACGCCTGCGGCCATCGAGCGCGAGCTGGCCCGGATCGAAAGGGAATCCGCGCAGCTGGCGCAGGAGTTGCGCACCCAGGGGCAGAACCTCTATCAGCAACTGGCCGGCGTCGTATCTGCGGAACAACTCAACGCGCTGAACAAGGTGCTGGCCAAGCCGGTACTGACCTTGGACAACGAAGATTTCCGTCTTGATGGCCAGGCCCTGCTGGCGGCCTTGGCCGATGCAGATACTGGGCAACTCAACTTGCCTGGCCTGCAACTGCGGCTGGAAGCCCTGCCGGCACAGTACCAGCAACGCACCTTGGCGGAACTGAGCGAATTGCAGCAGGAGCTGCAGCAACAGCAGGCTCAGCTACAAGAACAACTGGCCACCGCCCAAGCCCTGGAGCAGGTCAAGCAACAGCGCCAGGCATTGGAACAGCAACTGGCACAGCTGGATGCCGAACTGCGAGACTACGCGCAGATGGAGGAATTGCAGCAGGGCGAGGCCGAGCGCAAGACACGGCTGCAGACACTGGCGGAAAGGCTCGCCGAACTCGGCTCCCATTTGGCCCAGTCGGCAGAGCGGCACCGCGCACTGGATCAGCAGCGGCAGCAGCGGCAGCAGGATTTAGCGGCCTTGCAGCAGCAACACCGGCAGATCGAGCAACGCCGTCATCAGCGAGTCGACCACGAAGGCCCCTTCACCTGGCTGGCCGATTTGCTGCACCGCCCCTGGTTGGCCCAGCCCGAGTTCGCGCTGGAGCAACTGGCTGAGCGACTGCAGACCTATCAGGTCGACTGCCGCCAGTTGCTGGAGCTGGATGAGCAGATCCGCCATCTGCTGGGTGAAATCCATAGCGGCGGATTGACCAAGTATCAGTTTGTCGGCGAACCGGAAAGCGAGATTGTTCGTCTCGTTGAATTCGCCCATCACCTGCCGCAGGAAGCCGCAGCCCTGGAAAAGAAGGTACGCTCGGCGGTGGTGAATGTGGCCGCCTGCCTGCGCGAACTGCGCGACGGCCTGTTTGCTTTCAAGCGCCGGATGCGCGAGTTCAACCGCAAGATCAGCGGCCGGCAACTTTCCGATCTGGCAGTATTCAAGATCGAACCCGAAGACGAAGCCATTCTGGTCGAGGCCATCGAGCTGCTGATCAATACCGCTGCGACGGTGGACAGTGGCGAAACCTTCGAGCTGTTCAACCAGCAGAGCGTACTCGACGATGATCAACTCAATCGCGCCAAGACCCTGCTGATCGAAGAGGGCAACGCCCGCCACGGCCTGCGCGTGGCCGACCTGTTTCGCCTGCGCTTCTGGGTCGGCAAGGCAGACCGCGAGCCGGAAGCCTTCGATGACCTCGACAGTGCCGCCTCCAATGGCACCGTGCTGATGGCCAAACTGGTGACGGGGCTGGCGATGCTGCATCTGATGCAGGATCAGCGTCGCCCCATCCAGGGCATCTGCTATCTGGACGAGGCACTGGCCCTGGACGCCCGCAATCAGCGCTGCCTGATCGACACGGCGGCGGAGTTCGGCTTCTCGTTGATTTTTGCCTCGCCCGCGCCGCTGACGACCGTGCGCTACTGCGTGCCGATTCACACGCGCAACGGCAGCAACCAGATCAGCCGCCATAGCTGGCAGGTCATCGAACCGCTGGATGCCTGAGTATGGATCGAACCCTGCGCGCAGCCTTGCTCAAGCTGCATGGCCAACAAGCCCTGCCGGCCAGCTATTTCACCGCCGCTCAGCGCAGCGCTCTGGATCGCTTTGCCCGGCAGACAGGAGCGGTAATCTGCCAGCGTCAGGGGCGCGGTGATGTTTACCGTGTCAGCGATCCGCGACTATTCGATATCCATCTGAGCGCACTCTCCCCCCAAGTCGGGATGCTGGCCACGGACGACCTGCCGCTGCGGGCGCAACACATCGCCCACGCGCGCGACAGCAAAGCGCGCAATCATCAGCATGAGTGCTACTACCCCTTGTTCAAGGCCGTTGGCGAAAAGGTTCTCTGGCGGCAAGGCGAACACGGGAGCGAACTGCCACTCAGCCAGCTCACGCACCACTTCGGGGCTGCCAGCCTGCGCATTGAAACTGGCGACACCTGGCAAAGCGGGCAGCCGCTCTGGCTGGTGGAGAACCAGGCGCTGTTTGACCGCACGGATTGGCTGCCAGTAGGAACGCAAGCCACCCTGCTGTACTACGGCGGACAGCTTGATGGCCGGCTTCTCGCTTGGCTGGGGCAGCGCCCGCGTGCAAGCCATGTCGTACTGTTCCCGGACTATGACGGCGTGGGGCTGGCCAATTTCGCGCGACTCTTTGCGCAGCTTGGCGACACTTGCGAATGCTGGCTGATGCCCGACTGGCAAAGCAAACTGGCACGCTATGGTAGCCAGCGGCTATGGCAGGATACGCTTCGGGAGTTCACCAGTGCTGTTCTGCAGTTGCCTGATTATCTGGGCCCGCTAACCGAACAAATGCGCCAATCCGGACTGGCGCTCGAACAAGAAGCGGTTTGGCTACCTGTCATGACATAATTGTTGCGTAACTTAGTCGTTAAACAAAGTCGCGATGCGGACTTGGTTACGGCCACCGTGTTTGGCGCGGTAGAGGGCGCGGTCGGCTTGGCGAATGAGCTGGGTGGCGTCGGTGGCGGCGCTGAGATCGGCAATGCCACAACTGAACGTCACATGAAACGCTTGTTGCTCTGCCGTCTGTTCCAACTGCGAAAAATCCTCACGCAGCGTATCCATCACCTTCGCTGCCTGTTCTGCATCAGCACTCGTCAGCAACACCCCAAACTCCTCGCCCCCAAAGCGACCACAGACATCGGTACAACGCAAGCGACGCTCTAAAAAACGGCTTAACAAGCGCAACACGCGGTCACCGGCAGGATGGCCATAGGTGTCATTCACATGCTTAAAGTGATCGATGTCGATCATCGCCAAGCTTAATGGCTGTTGTAGACGGCGGGCACGGGCGATTTCAATATTGATTTGCTCTTTAAAGCGCGTGTGATTGAGCAAGCCGGTGAGACCGTCACGCACAATATGTTGCCGAATGTGTTGGTGGCGCAAGGTGCGCGTGCGAACAGTGGAAATCAAAAAACTCGGGTCAACCGGTTTGCTGATGAAGTCATCACCCCCTAAACGCATGGCCTCTAGCTTAGCGGCAACATCGGTTTCTGCCGATAAATACACAATCGGTACACTGATAAATGCCTCTTGTTGCCGAATAATCTGTGCCAGTTCCGTGCCGCTGCAATAGGGCATATACATATCAATGAGCAGCAAATCGGGCTCGAATTCTTCCAAATTCTCCAGCACCGTCATCGCATCTAATACCACCCGTACCTCAAACCCACCTTGCCGCAAAACCGAGGCATAAAAGCGGGCCATGTGTTCCTGATCTTCAACAATCATCACCCGCAACGGTGGTAAATCAGTTAAACGAGTCAGACGATCTACTGCATCAATCAACACCCCAACATCCACCGGCTTATTGAAAAAAGCACTGCCACCGGCCCGCAACGCAGCAAGACGGGCATTGATATGGTTGTGGTTACACAGAAAAATAATCGGGGTTTCATCATCTGCCGCATGGGGCAGTCCAAGATTATTCAGATAGGCCTGATAGGAAATGGGTTCGCGGTCGTCGGTGTCGATCAAGATAGCGCGTGGTTTTTGAAACAGAAAATGCTCACAGCTATTCTGTTGTTGACCATGCGCAATACTTTCCACTTGATAGCCGAGATAGCCAAATTGACTGCTTAAGTCGCGCCCACCGTGTGAATTCTCTTCGATTAACAACAGAGCACGTTCAGGATTGCCATGCTCTGGTGTTAATAAAAAGGCGGTTGAGCGTTCATTGACTGGGCTGGGGGCAGGCTTGTGCACGGTGGCTTGTCGCAATACCTGTAGTGCATCAAAAGCAGGTTTCCATGCCGCTGATGTGTTTTGAACTAAACCTTGGTCTAACGCTAAACGCTCACACAAATATTGCTCAATCAGGCGTGCGCCACGCATCACTTCAGGAAAACCAAAGGTTTGGGCGGATGAAGCCAAAGAATGGGCAAGCTGTTTAGGGAGCTGTAGATCGTTGACTTGTCCACTGCGCCGCGCTTCTTCGAGCGTCACGCCGAGGGCATCGATTTTGCTATTTAAATCTCGCACATACAGGTTACGCAGTGCGTGCAGCTTGACATCAAAGTTATCCGAATGGGAAGAGTCGCTCATGGGGAAGATTTCATGCGAAGAATGAAGGCTTGTTGCTGTTATCTGCGATTTTTTGATTTATGTCAAGTTTAATGGAAACGTCAAGAAACAACAAAAAAACAGCATGACTTCTTAATGACTGCTGGAAACTACGGTATATCTACTATTTTTTGTATTTTTTATGGTAAATATAAAAACCGGAGCGGGGCTCCGGTTTCTCGATGAATCAGCTATTTGTCTTAATTTAACGATTCAGCCGTTCTACTTTAGCGCCAACTGCGCCAAGTTTCTGTTCAATATGCTCATAACCGCGATCAAGGTGATAGATGCGATCGACGATGGTGTCGCCCTCTGCTACCAATCCAGCAATCACCAAACTGGCCGAGGCGCGTAAATCGGTTGCCATCACCGTGGCGCCCGACAGTTTTTCCACACCACGCACAATCGCTGTATTGCCTTGCACCTCGATATTCGCGCCCATCCGTGCCAGCTCGGAAACATGCATAAAGCGGTTTTCGAAAATGGTTTCGGTGATGATGCCAGCGCCTTCGGCAATGGCGTTCATTGCCATAAACTGCGCTTGCATATCGGTTGGGAAAGCGGGGTAAGGCAGGGTGCGGATATCAACGGCTTTCGGACGGCATTTCATATCTAATGAAATCCAATCATCACCGGCTTCTACCACACAACCGGCTTCCACCAGCTTATCTAACACCACATCCATATCGCGGGCCCGTGCCTGGCGTAACACAATATGGCCTTGGGTCATGGCGCCAGCGACAAGGAAGGTGCCGGCTTCAATCCGGTCAGGCATGATGGCATGTTCCGCACCATGTAAACGCTCAACGCCTTCAATCACCAAACGATCCGAGCCAATCCCAGAAATTTTTGCGCCCATTTTGACCAAGCATTCGGCCAAGTCTGACACTTCTGGTTCGCGGGCGGCGTTTTCTAGCACGGTGGTGCCATCGGCCAACACCGCCGCCATCAATAAATTCTCGGTACCCGTCACGGTAACCATATCCATCACAATGCGGGCGCCTTTGAGCTTACCTTTGGCTTTGACATAACCATGCTCAATGGCAATTTCCGCCCCCATCGCAGCGAGGCCTTTGATATGTTGATCGACAGGTCGTGAACCAATCGCACATCCACCCGGAAGCGAAACCGAGGCCTCACCAAAACGAGCGAGAGTCGGGCCCAGCACCAAAATAGATGCGCGCATGGTTTTGACCAAATCATACGGCGCACAGGTGTCGTGGATATTGGCCGAGCACAGTTCAAACTCGTGCACATTGTCGGTCATCACCCGCGCCCCCATGCCTTGTAACAGCTTTTGCGTGGTACGCACATCGCGTAGCTGTGGCACATTGGTCAGGCGCAGGGTGTCGGCGGTCAATAAGCTGGCGCATAAAATGGGCAAAGCAGCATTCTTGGCGCCAGAGACTTTAATCTCGCCTTGGAGTGGGCCGTTGCCAGTGATTTTCAGTTGTTCCATATCAGCGCGCTGCCCATTGTTCAGGGGAGAAAGTTTTCATCGACAGGGCATGAATTTCTTCGCGCATCCGCTCGCCTAACGCGGCATACACTAACTGGTGTTGTTGGATACGGCTTTTGCCGCTAAATGCTGCCGCAACAATCACGGCTTCAAAATGAGCACCATCGCCGCTGACTTCGAGATGGTCACAGGCGAGGCCGGCAGCGATGTAATCGCGAACTTGTTCTGGAGTCACCATAGATTGGACTTCCTTTAAAAATAGGTGGTCGGTTAGTGTCTGAGTTTATAGCCAGATTTCAGTAAATGCAGTGTCAACCACGACAGCACCACGAAACACAGCGATACCACAGTGAAACTTTGCCAAGGGTCGGTATCCCCTACGCCAAAAAAGCCATAGCGGAAACCATCAATCATATAAAACACCGGATTGAGGTGAGAGACGGTGTACCAAAACGGCGGTAGGGTATGCACCGAATAAAACACCCCAGATAAGAAAGTCAGCGGCATGATAAGGAAGTTTTGGAATGCGGCCAGTTGGTCGAATTTCTCCGCCCAAATGCCGGCCACAATGCCTAAGACGCCCAAAATGCCTGAACCCAACACAGCAAAGGTCAATACCCACAGTGGGTGTTCTACCGGTGGTAAGGCCATCCAACCAGTGGCGAGCAACACCCCCGCTCCCACCACAACCCCACGCACAATGGCTGCCAATAAATAGGCAGCAAAAAACTCACGATGCGACAGCGGTGGCAACAGAATAAAAACAATATTGCCGGTGATTTTGGATTGAATCAGGCTGGATGAGCTGTTAGCGAAGGCATTTTGTACCATCGACATCATCACCAAGCCTGGAATCAGAAAGGCGGTATAGCTCACCCCTGCATACACTTCCACATGACGGGAAAGGGCATGTGAAAACACCAATAGATAGAGCAGGGCGGTTAAGACTGGTGCAGCAACCGTTTGAAAGCCCACGCGCCAAAAGCGCAAAATCTCTTTTTTAAATAGCGTCTGAAACCCGTACATCACTGCATTTCCTTGTGCATCATGCTGACAAATACGTGTTCGAGGTCGGTTTCTCGCAATCGCATATCGCGCAAAATCAGTCCTTGCTGGCGCAAAGTTTGTAACAGCGGTTCGAGTGCTTGAATGGAGGGCAATTTCAATACCACACCGCCTTCTTCTTCGCGGACTTTCCATTCTTGATACGGCTCTGGCAAGGTGCCTGCTGGTTCGGTTTTAATCCACAACTCGCGCCCAGCATCGCGGCCCAACAGGGTCGTCTTGTCTTCAAGGGCAATAATCTGCCCAGCTTTTAACATGGCAATGCGTGAACATAGCATTTCTGCTTCTTCTAAATAGTGGGTGGTCAACACAATGGTGTGACCGGCATGATTGAGCTCTTGCACAAATGTCCACAAACTCTGCCGCAACTCAACATCCACCCCAGCGGTCGGTTCATCCAACACAATCACCGGTGGTTTATGAACGAGGGCTTGTGCCACCATCACACGGCGTTTCATTCCGCCGGAGAGCGCCCGCATATTGCTGTCGGCTTTATTGCTCAGTCCTAGCTTGTGCAAAATTTCATCAATCCACGCATCGTTATTACGTAAACCAAAGTAACCGGATTGAAAACGCAGGGTTTCGCGTACAGTGAGAAACGGGTCGAACACCAATTCCTGCGGCACCACACCCAGCGCAGCGCGTGCAGCTCGATAGTCGCTAACTACATCGTGCCCCATCACGCGCAATGCGCCCTGATCGGGGCGTGATAAACCGGCCAAACAAGAAATCAATGTGGTTTTGCCAGCACCGTTTGGCCCTAAGAGGGCAAAGAATTCACCTTGTTGGACAGTAAAACTGACTTGGTTTAGCGCAGTGAACTGGCCGAACCGTTTACTGACGCCCTGCACTTCAATGGCTGCACTCATATCTCGCTCTTTAATCATTGCCCATGCGCGGCAAAAAAGTGGATCAGTATAACGCACACCGCCCAGCACTTAGGCTGGGCGGCGCGGGTTTTTGCTAGATGGGGCGGTTAGCGGCGTGGTTCAAGCAGACCAGCAGCCATCACGCCTTTTAATACGGTTTGTGATACGCCATGCCGCACGCGGTGTTGTAACCACCAGACGGCATCTTTTTTCACCGGCCACATTTGTGGTTCACCACATAACAACTGCGCTACGACTTGCCCAATATAAGGTTGGTGCCCGACTAGCAGCACTGGTCGTTCTGATTCTGGCCAGCCGATAGCCGACAACACCGCTTCTGGTGTGGCATCAGGGTTAATCGCTGGCAAAATTTCATAGCTTTTTGACAGCAAAGCGGCGGTTTGTTGTGAACGCTTGGCTTGACTGACCAAAATGCGGCAATTCTCTGGTAGCCGAGGTCGTAACCATGCGGCCATTTGTCCTGCTTGTTGCTGTCCTCGGCGGGTTAATACCCGAGCCAAATCATTTGAACCTTCTTCTGCCTCTGCATGCCGCCATAAAATCAGCTCCATTCAGTGCCTCCCTTGTTATTTGTCAAATCATTAAGCCTAGCAATAGTACATGACCGCAATAAGTCTATCTTCAAGCACTGGTTACAACTTTAATCGGGAAACAAGCCTGTCGACAAATAGCGATCCCCTCGGTCACAGACGATAGATACAATCACTGCATTGCGTACCTCGTGTGCCAAGCGCAGGGCAACACACAATGCACCGCCGGATGAAGGGCCGGCAAGGATGCCTTCTTCACGGGTAAGACGCCGTGCCATTTCTTCTGCTTCGGCTTGGCTGACATAGGCCATGTGGTCAATGCGTGAGTAATCGCAGATTTTGGGCAAATATTCATCTTCCCACTTGCGGATGCCGGGAATTTGGCTGCCGGGTTCGGGTTGCACACCCACAATTTGAATGGCGGGATTTTTTTGTTTCAGATAGGTACTGGTGCCCATGATGGTGCCGGTGGTGCCCATGCTGGAAACAAAGTGGGTCACGGTGCCGGAGGTATCGCGCCAGATTTCTGGGCCGGTGCCCTCGATATGGGCCAAAGGATTATCGGGGTTGGCGAATTGGTCGAGAATCACCCCTTTGCCAGCATCGCGTAATCGCCGCGCTTCATCAATCGCCCCTGGCATCGATAAGGCCGCCGGTGTCAATACCACTTCTGCCCCATACGCTTTCATGGTTAAAACCCGTTCACGGCTAGAATTTTCCGGCATCACCAATACCATGCGGTAACCCATCATGGCCGCTGCCATCGCTAGGGCAATGCCAGTATTGCCGGAGGTTGGTTCGATCAGCGTATCACCGGGGCGAATCTCTCCCCGCGCTTCGGCATGTTGAATCATTGAAAGCGCTGGTCTGTCTTTGACTGAACCAGCAGGGTTGTTCCCTTCTAACTTCACCAAGACGACATTGCTTGGGTCGCCAGTCAGTCGTTTTAATCTGACCAAGGGGGTATTGCCAACAAAGTCTTCAAGCACAGGGAAAATCGGACGCGACATAATCAACTCTATTCAAAAACAAGTAAGAGATAGTGTACCTGAGCCTTGCTGTCGGCTGGCGGCAAGAAGGTTATTTGCTTATGCCGATTCTTGTCATAGGCTATCTTTTTTTTGGCGAATAAATAAAAGGATGTCATCAAAAACTGGGGCGATTGCTAATAAGACTAACAAACAGGCCAAGGGGACGGTGGCGATATAACCGACATATTTAAACCCCAGTGCCCCAAGTACCCCGCCAACAAAGAAAAAAACAGCTAATAGCGATAGCAGAGTCAGACGGGAGCGATTGGCAATAACGGGTGTGATATGTGGAAATTGATGCCTATTCCAATAAGTCAGTTTGCCGAGCTCAATGCCGATGTCAGTCACAATGCCTGTGATGTGAGTCGTGCGGATTTCAGCCTTTGATATTTTGGTGATAACTGCATTCTGCAAACCCATGATAAAGCCTAACAACATGACAGTGAGTGAAACAAATAGCCCGTCAATCTGTGACAATTGTGCTCCCAATAAACCAAAGCACAGCAACAAGACCGCTTCTAGCAACAGCGGTAGTGCATATTCGCTATGCATCTGCCGCCGTCGTGAGTAATTGACCATGATGGCTGAACAAGCCGCACCCACCAAAAAAGACAGCAAAACCCCCAACCCCGCTAATACTGGCCGAAATAGACCCAAAGCCAAATGATCGGCCATTGAGGACACAATGCCGGTCATGTGCGAGGTGTATTGATGAACAGCTAAAAATCCACCGGCGTTGATTGCGCCTGCGATAAAGGTGAGGAAATAGCCAAGATGCCGGTTGGCATCTTGGTTCCTGTGCTTGCCAGTGAGTTTTCTGGAGTAGGTTATAGGCATATGGGCAGTTCTAAAGTCTCTTTTACCTCTTCCATCACGATATAGCTGCGCGATTCTTCTGCTTGCGGCAGTTTCAACAAAATATCGCCAAGTAACTCGCGATACTGTGACATATCCGGAATTCGTGCCTTAATCAGATAGTCAAAATCGCCACTGACTAAGTGGCAATCCAGAATCTGCGGCAGCTTTAATACTTCGCGGCGGAAGGCTTCAAAAATATCGCCCGACTTCGAGGCCAGTTTAATCTCAACAAAGACCAACAACGGTAAACCCAACGCCTTGGGATTGACCCGAGCGCTATAGCCCTCGATTACCCCCTCTCGTTCCAAGCGCCGCACTCTTTCGGTGCATGGTGTGGTGGAAAGCCCAACCTGTTCGGCCAATTCCGTCATTGAAATTCGGCCCTGTTGTTGTAATACCTTAAGGATGCGGCGGTCGAGTTTATCGAGCTCTTTAAAACTGTGGTGCTTGGTTCTCATGTTTTTTCTAAAAACCCAAAAAAATTGCTTAGAAGTGTAATGCAGCTAACAAATAAATGGTGAAAATCACTGCTTTATCCTTCTTATACTACTGCAAATCACTACTGGGCGATAGGGCGTAAAAATCACGCTGGCTTGGTAGATGTCCCCTTTTTGTGCAGGAGTCAGAATCATGAAAGTGCTAGTGCTCGGTGGTGGTGTGGTGGGTATTTCCAGTGCGTATTACTTGGCAAAAGCCGGCTGTGAAGTGACCGTAATTGAGCGTCAATCCGGCCCTGCTTTGGAAACCAGTTTTGCTAACGCGGGACAAATTTCCCCCGGCTATTCAGCACCGTGGGCGGCGCCTGGTATTCCCTTAAAAGCAATGAAATGGCTGTTTCAACGTCATGCACCGCTGGCAATTCGTCCTGATGGCTCTTTAGGCCAACTGAAATGGATGTGGCAAATGCTGATGAACTGCAATGCCAAATCCTATGCCGTCAACAAAGGCCGCATGATGCGGTTGGCGGAATATAGCCGCGATTGTATTAAGGCGTTGCGGGCTGAAACTGGTATTGCTTACGAAGGTCGGCAATTAGGTACCTTGCAAGTATTCCGTACCCAAGCCCAGCTTGACGCCATGCAAAAAGACATCGCCGTCTTGCAAGAATGCGGCGTACCATTCCGCGTGGTGAAACAGCAAGAAATTCCGATGATTGAACCAGCGTTAGCGCGGGTCAATGACAAGTTATTAGGTGCATTACAACTGCCGAATGATGAAACCGGCGATTGCCAATTGTTTACCACCGAGCTGGCGAAATTAGCCGAAAAACTCGGGGTGAAGTTCCGCTGGAATACCTCGGTAAAACGAATGTTGAGTGACGGTAAAAAAATTCGCGGTGCTGAATTGGCCTCGGGTGAGGTGTTTGAAGCCGATCATTATGTGGTGGCGTTTGGCAGCTATTCGACCGATTTCTTGAAATCGCTGGGTATCGATATCCCAGTTTATCCATTAAAAGGCTATTCCTTAACCTTGCCCGTGACCGACAGTAGCGCAGCGCCGGTTTCTACGGTGATGGATGAGACCTACAAAATTGCCATTACCCGTTTTGACCAGCGTATTCGCGTAGGTGGCATGGCAGAAATTGCTGGCTTTGATCTCAGTTTGAACCCTCGTCGTCGTGAAACCTTAGAAATGGTAGTGACCGATCTCTTCCCTCAAGGTGGCGATGTGTCGCAATCGGTGTTCTGGACAGGATTACGGCCAATGACCCCCGATGGCACACCGATTATTGGTGCCACACCACTGGCTAATTTGTCGTTAAATACCGGTCATGGCACGCTGGGATGGACGATGTCGGCAGGCTCTGGTCGTGTGCTGGCAGATTTGGTGACCGGTCGCCGTCCTGATATTCAAATTGAGGGCTTATCGATGGCGCGTTACAGTCAACACGGTGCCGCCGGCATGGGCAAGCAACCACAGACTGCTTTATCCTAAGCATTTTTTGAAGGTCAATCGATCATGGCACGTCCTTTAGTTGCCCATATCAATTTATCGGCCTTGCGCCATAACTACCGTTTGGCTCGCCAACTGCATGGTGGGCGAGCCTTGGCGGTGGTGAAAGCCAATGCTTATGGTCATGGTGCGGTGCCGTGTGCACAAGCCTTGTCTGATGAGGCAGATGGTTTTGCCGTAGCCTGTATTGAAGAAGCGCTACAACTACGTCAGGCCGGCATTACCGCCCCGATTTTGTTACTAGAAGGCATTTTTAGTCCTGATGAACTGCCATTGGTGAGTGTCCATGATTTATGGCTGGTGGTGCATCACGAGCTGCAATATCAGTGGTTAGCCGCTTATCACACTGACTATCGTTTTACGGTGTGGTTAAAAATGAACTCTGGCATGAACCGAGTTGGGTTTTTTCCTGCCGATTATGCCGAGAAGTACCATCAGTTGACCGCGTTGCCACAGGTAAAAAAAGTGGTGTTAATGACCCACTTCGCCCGCGCCGATGAACCTGACTCGTCGGCAAGTGCCGAGCAACTGGCGCGGTTTCAAGCCATCTGTGCGCAATTACCTGCCGAGCGCAGCGCGTGTAATTCAGCAGCGGTGTTGGGGGTACCTGCCGCACATGGTGATTGGGCTCGTCCCGGCATTATGTTGTATGGCAGCAACCCGTTTGAACAAACTTTGGAAAACACTGCTGCGCTACAACCGGTGATGTCATTGCGGAGTGAAGTGATTGCCGTGCGTGATTTGCCGGCAGGGGAGCCGATTGGCTATGGGGCGCGTTTTGTTACCGATGCCCCAACCCGTGTTGGGGTGGTCGCTTGTGGTTATGCCGACGGTTATCCTCGCGTAGTATCAACGGGAACGCCGGTTTGGGTGGCGGGACAACGTAGCCGTATTATCGGTCGGGTGTCGATGGATATGTTGACGATTGATTTAACCCCAGTGCCGCAAGCCCAAGTTGGTAGCGCGGTTGAGCTGTGGGGTGAGCATATCAATATCAATGAAATTGCCGCTGCTGCTGGAACAATTTCTTATGAGCTGTTGTGTAATGTGAAGCGTGCCCGTTTTGTGTGGCAGGCGTAAGGTGGTATAGCTTTTGCTTAATCGTTGTTGAGACTTCTCCTCGTTTTTTCTCCATTGCTGCCCGTACTTCGGTACGGGCATTTTTTTAGTTTTGGCGGTGTAATTGCTGCATAGCCTGATTCATCTGGCCTTTGAGGGCTTGGGGTAACACGTCTAACGCTTGGCCAATCGCAATATCAATCAGCGTTTGTTCTTCTTGCCGTGGCGGTTTGAGAACCCACTGCACGACCAGTTTACGATCTCCCGGATGGCCTATGCCCAACCGCAAACGCCAAAATGCCGCACTATCAAGCGCTGCTTGAATATCTTTCAGCCCGTTATGTCCGCCATGACCCCCACCTTGTTTGAAGCGAGCAACACCGGGGGCTAAATCCAGCTCATCATGAATGACCAATACGGCTTCTGGTGGGATTTTATAAAACTGGCAAGCCGCCGCTACCGCACGTCCGGAAGCGTTCATATAGGTTTGTGGGAATAACAGATGATAGCCACCTGCTTTCGCGTATAAGCTGAAAAACTTGGCTTCTGTTCGTAAGGCTGTGCCATGTTGTTGGGCAAATTTTTCCAATAGCCATACCCCCGCGTTGTGGCGGGTTGCAGCATACTCGGCCCCTGGGTTGCCTAAGCCGACAATCAATTGAATTTCTGGGTTTGACATCTTGATTCACTCGCAGCCACAGTGAAAAGAAAAACGGCCTGTCGTGATGACAGGCCGTTAGCAAAACAGGTGCTGAAATTAGCCAGCAGCGCGTTTGCCTGCGGAAGCTTGAGCCACCACACCATCATGGCCACGCAACACTTCAACCAATTCCACGCCTTCTGGCAGTTTCAATTCGGACAAGTGAATCGACTGACCACCTTTCAGCTCAGACAAGTCAACCTCGATAAAGGCTGGCAAGTTGCCTGGCAGAGCGCGGACGGTCACTTCGTTTTGCACGTGAGAGATCACCGATGCGTTCAGTTTCACCGCTGGGGAGTTTTCTGCGCCAACGAAGTGCAGGCTCACTTTAGCCGAGATAGGGGTATTAGCATCCACGCGTTGGAAGTCAACGTGCAACACTTGTGGTTTGAAGGGGTGCATTTGCGCATCACGCAACAACACTGGCTCTGCCTGGCCGTCGATAACCAAGTTCAACACAGCACCGTGGAAAGCTTCATCTTTCAGTGCGTAGAAAATGGTGTTGTGATCGAGAGTGATCGACACAGCGTCTTTCACGCCGTAGACCACTGCAGGCAATTTACCGGCACGACGCAGGCGGCGGCTCGCACCCGTTCCCTGTTCGGTACGTGCTTGGGCGATGATTTCGATAGTCATGAGTTAAGCTCCAAAAAAGCAGTCTGCCGCGACCAGCAGACGGTAAAAACCCGCTGCAAAAACAGCGGGTGAAAAATTATTCCATGAAGAGGTAGCTGACCGATTCTTCGTTATTGATACGGCGCAGCGTTTCCCCCATCAGACCGGCGATTGTGACCACACGGATTTTTGAGCAAGCACGGGCTTCTGCCGACAATGGAATGGTATCAGTCACAACCACTTCGTCCATAGCTGAATGCGCAATGCGATCAACCGCTTGACCCGAAAACACAGGGTGTGTGGCATAGGCCACAACGCGGGCAGCACCTTTTTCTTTCAGTGCATTCGCCGCTTTGCACAGCGTGTTGGCGGTGTCGATCATATCATCGACGATCAAACAAGTGCGGCCTTCTACATCACCGATGATGTTCATCACCTCGGCCACATTGGCTTTAGGACGACGCTTATCAATAATGGCCAAATCCGCATTCAGTGGTTTAGCGGTAGCGCGTGCGCGCAACACACCACCAATGTCTGGGCTGACTACGGTGAGGTTTTGGAAGTTTTGCGCTTGAATGTCGCGTAGCAACACTGGGGTAGCGTAAACGTTATCCACTGGGATATCGAAGAAACCTTGAATTTGGTCTGCGTGTAAGTCCACCGTCAGCACACGGTTCACTCCCGCTGATGTCAACATATTCGCAACCAGTTTGGCCGAAATAGGAACACGAGCAGAGCGTGGGCGACGATCTTGACGCGCATAGCCAAAATAAGGAATGGCAGCGGTAATCCGACCAGCGGAAGCGCGGCGTAGCGCATCAACCATGGTCAGAATTTCCATCAGATTGTCGTTTGTCGGGGCACAGGTGGACTGCAGTACGAAAACGTCGCGTCCGCGTGCGTTTTCCAGCAATTCAATGGCGACTTCACCATCGCTGAAACGCCCCACATCGGCGCGTCCCAAGGAAATATCGAGGTGTTTTACCACACTTTGAGCGAGTTCCGGATTGGCGGTTCCGGTGAAGACCATCAAGCTATCGTAAGCAGCCATGTCGCAATCCCGCGCAAATAAAAAGCGTGTAAGTGAAAAATCATCTTACACGCGCTTGATTTGCTTTTGATTTTAAACATTAAGAGAAACTGGCTGGGGAGGTAGGGATCGAACCTACGAATGCCGGAATCAAAATCCGGTGCCTTACCACTTGGCGACTCCCCAGTAACTTTTACCTTGACAGACTGTAGAACGGATGTTCTATCAACCCCTCGGCGATGAAGCCTTGGTATTCGTCTGCCAAAGAACAGTAAACCTGTTCTGCTTCCTTTTGAGATTCACACTCTAAGAAAATACAAGCGCCCGATCCGGTCATCATTGCATTTCCGTAGCGAGATATGCTGTCGTAACAGTTTTTTACCTCAGGAAACATCTCAAAAACAACGTTTTGCAGAGTGTTCTGTCGTTGCGTTGTTTCGAGAGCACGCATTATGCTCCTAGGCGAATTACGTGTCAACCCCTCTGATGCAAAAATTTTTGCAGTGGCGACTTCAACAGCGGGATGTAACACGACATACCACGCGTGTGGGACTGTGCAAGTGGTTAATTCTTCACCAATTCCGCTAGCAAAAGCGGCTTCACCAAATATAAAAACTGGCACATCTGCACCGAGTGTTACCGCAATATTTTGTAGAGCTTGCCGTGATAATCCCAAGCCCCACAGCTGATTGAGCGCCATTAAAGTGGTGGCAGCATCAGAACTACCGCCGCCTAATCCACCGCCCATCGGCAATCGTTTATCAATCCGGATGCGAACCCCAGCTTGGCAGGCGGTGGCTTGTTGTAAAGCGCGGGCTGCACGTACCGTGAGGTCATGGTCAGGCGCGACATGCGGCAAAGGGGTCTCCAACACAATGTGGCCGCTGTCATCCGGCGCCAGCCAGATAGTGTCGCCATAGTCAATAAAACGGAATACGGTTTCTAATAAGTGATAGCCATCATCACGCCGCCCAACGATTTTCAACATCAGGTTTAATTTAGCCGGTGCGGGAAATCCATAAAACTTGGGGTCGGTAGGGGGTGTTTGTAACCAAGGGAAAGCCATAGTTGCAATTAATTCCAACGGTGAATAGCAAAACGAATATCGAGTTGTGGGCGTTGCAAGATGATGCGCTGGGGATGGACGCTGCCTTGTGGTTCGCTTTCGATTAACCAACCTTGCTGGCGAAAACCGCTGGCGGTGGCTTGATAAGCGGTGTGGGGTGCTGGTTGGCCGTGAATCCAAAAGCGCAAATTGTCTAGCGGTAAACCCCAACCCAGTGTTTTTTGGGTTAGTTCTTCCGCAGAGGCGGCTTCGTATATCCGTTCACCTTGTTGTAAACGGACGCCATTTTGATCGGCGGACAATCGAGCAACGGTTTGGCCAAGAGGCGACAAGATGTCCAGTTGATCACTGCCACTGTCGTGTTGCCAATCGAAATTGCCGTAGTGCCCTTTGTTTTCCAGCTTGACACCAATCCGCCCTGCGAGGGAAAACTGCTTGGGGAGGACGAATTGCCCTGTCGTGTTATGTGGCGTAGGCGGCTGTAATTGACTACAGGCCGTTACGCTCAACGCCATCATGATGGCGGCCCATCCCTGACGTGATCGCATCATGGTTTCAGTCGCCGTAAGGTCTCTTGTAACACTTTATGTTCTGGGTCGCGTTGTTTGGCTTCTTCCCAAATTTGCCGCGCAGCATCGCGTTGCCCTAAACGCCACAAAACCTCGCCGAGGTGGGCGGCGATTTCAGCATCTTTCATTTGCTCGTAAGCTTGTTCGAGATAAGACAAGGCGTCTTTTAATTTCCCTTGGCGGAACAATACCCAACCCATGCTATCGAGAATCATCGGATTGGTGGGTTGTTGTTGCAAGGCGGCTTCGATTAAACGGCGCGCTTCAGGCAGTCGTTGTCCGCGATTGGCCAAGGTGTATCCCAAGGCATTCATCCCTTGGACATCATTGGGTTTCATCCGTAAAAAACGGCGGAGGTCGCGTTCGGCATCATGACTGCGGTTTAGACGGTCAGCGAGTAAGGCTCGTTCATAATATAAGGTCGCGGCAGCAGGGAATTGCTTAATGCCTCGACTAAGTAATTGATAGGCTTTGGCATTGGCGCCGGCCTCGCGGGCGAGTTGGGATTGCAATAACAGCAATTCGATTGGATCAGCCACATCGTTTTCTAAACCCTCGATGCGGGCGAGTGCTGCTTCTAGCTTGCCTTCTTTGACTTCAATCGCTGCCAACCGTGCTTGTGCTTGGTTGTAATGGCGCCCCTTACCAATCGCTTGATACCACGTTTTGGCTTCTTCGAGCTGTTTACGTTCTTCTGCTAATTGCCCCAGCGTGAGCCGAACGAATGGTCCATCAACATAGCCAGCTTCGAGGGCGGCTCGTAAATGTTGGTCTGCTTCATCATATTGTTTGAGCTGGAAAGCCAGAATACCCAGCGCATAACGAGCGTCAGGGTGATGGGGGAACTGTTTTAATACCGTAGCAAAGCCTTCGCGGGCCGCTTCATATTGCCGCAAACCCACTAACAGGCGTGGGTGGGCTAATTGTAATTCGGCGCCAGCACGCGGCCGTCGCTTGAGTTCTTTTTCTAAAAAGGCCAATGCGAGGTCGGGGCTTTGTTTGCGCACGGCATCGAGTCGCCATAACACTGGCAAATCCCAGCGTGGTGCGAGTTCTGCCAGCGTGTCAAGACTACGCTCAACAGCTGCTTCATCTTTCAAGGTCGCTGCGGCAACTGCTTGGGCGAAATGGGCCTCGGGTAGCCGAGGGAATTGTTGACTTAAGCGTTCAATCGCCGCAGCAGCAGCTTGTGGGTCGGCCTGCCGTGGCAATAAAGGGGTGACATGCATAAATAGACTGGCGGCACGGCTGATATCCGCGCCTTGCAACTGTGTTGCCATGCGTTGTTCTGCTTCGGCAATGCGCCCCTCACGCCACAACACCATCACGCGCTGTTGTTTAGCCAACAGGGAGTCTGGCATTTGTTGTTCCCACAACGCCAGTGCTTCATCGGCCACATTGAGATTGCCACTGCTTAAGGCTAATTCGGCGGCACGTCTTGCTAAACGGGGGTCAGAAGTTTCTTTGGCGAGCTCCAGATAGGCGGGGGCTGCCGCCAGTGCACCACCACGTTGCACGGCTAATTCACTCACCAAGATGCCGTACAGTAAACCTGCGCTGAGCTCACGATTGGGGGCTGCGCTTTCCTCGGGACGTTGAGTGGGCGTGACTTTAACCGGCGTTGGATCGGTGTTGGCACAAGCGCTGAGCAAAAGGGCTGAGAGAAGTGCAGTAGTGGCTAGAACATTCATGTCGGGAAAATTCAATCTGAAGAGGGCCAAGTCAGCCGATAGTTTCGCTTAGAATACCACGTCCCAGCCTGATAAAGCGGATCGTGCCATGCCGGAATTACCAGAAGTTGAAACCGTTAAACGGGGGCTTGCCCCCCACCTTGAACAACATATTGTGCACAATGTGGTGGTGAGACAACCACGACTGCGGTGGCCGATTGACCCTCAGTTAGCACAGAAACTGTCGGGCTTGACCTTACAGCACATCACACGACGCGCTAAATATCTGTTGTTCGATTTTGGTCATGGCGTGTTGCTGATTCATCTTGGGATGTCGGGCAGTCTGCGTTTGGTCGATCCTGATACCCCAGCCGCCAAGCATGATCATGTCGATTTTGATTTTGGCGATCAGCTCTTGCGTTACCATGACCCACGTCGTTTTGGTGCTATTGTATGGCAACCAGGGCCAGCAGAAGTTCATCCCTTATTGCAACAGCTTGGCCCCGAGCCTCTCTCTCCCGACTTTACCGCCGAGGGTTTACAACAAGCCCTGTCCTCACGTCGGAGCGCGATTAAACTGTGCTTGATGGATAACCATGTGGTCGTTGGGGTAGGCAATATTTATGCGAATGAAGCCTTGTTTTTGGCCGGTATTCATCCACAACGCGCTGCTAACACTTTAACTTTGGCCGAATGTCGTCACCTCGTAGACACGGTGCAACAGGTATTGCAACGCGCCATTGCCGCCGGTGGCAGCACTTTGCGTGATTTTGTCGATGCTGTCGGAAAACCGGGGTATTTCCAACAAAATTACACCGTTTATGGCCGTACTGGTCTGCCCTGTCACCGCTGCCACACCCCGATAGAGATGGTGCGCCTAGGACAACGCGGCACATTCTTTTGCCCAATGTGTCAGCACTGATTTGCGAGAACAAAGACGATGAGCGCAACCTTGACTGCTTTACCTCAAGCCGGTTTTCCCGTACGGGCACACCGATGGTTAAAACTTTTAGCCCATCTAGGTCGTGGCTTGGCGACGGTCAGTTTTCGTTTTCCGGCATGGGACATGGCGCAACGGGCAGCGGTCAGCCAGCAATGGTCTGCCCAACTGTTGACCATTATGGGTATTGAAGTGAAATTGACCGGTCAACCGCCGGGCTTATATCCAGCAAATACGTTTCTGATTGCCAACCATGTTTCATGGCTGGATATTTTTGCTCTCAATAGCGTCACCGTCTCGCGCTTTGTTGCCAAAAGAGAAATTCGGCAATGGCCGGTGATTGGGATGTTGGTGGCGCGGGCAGGGACTTTGTTTATCGATCGCTCTAATCGCCGTGATGCGCTGCGGGTGAATGAAATTTTGGCGTCTTCACTGCGCGAGGGCGATTGTATGGCGGTGTTTCCCGAGGGAACTACCTCGGATGGCACCTCGGTATTGCCGTTTAAGGCTTCGCTGTTTGACTCGGCGGTTCAGGCAGGCAGCACGGTGCAACCCGTTGGGCTACGTTATTGCCGTCGTGATGGCACGTTGGTACCTGAAGCGGCCTATGTCGGCGAAGTCACCTTTTTACAGTCGGTGCGGCGGATGATTGCCGCAGAAGGTTTGTGTATCGAAATTCGCTTTAGCGAACCGATTTGTGGTGTAGGCCACACCCGCTTTACGCTGGCGCAAAGCGCAGAGCGGGCGGTGCGCCGTGCGCTTAACCTATCTTGCGAAACGCCTGACACGGTAGTTGGAATACCTGACGGTCGGCAAGACGCAGGGCGGTAAGGCTACCGCCCCATAAACAACCGGTATCGATGGCTAAGATACTGTCGCTCAGATGCAGCCCTAACGCTGACCAGTGTCCACAGATGACCGGTGTGTCTGCCCACCGGCGCTGTGGTGCTTCAAACCACGGGATCAAATGTGCTGGTGCATCGGGTAATTCGCCTTTAAAACTGAGGTCGAGTTCGCCGTCACGGGTCAATAAGCGCATCCGTGTCATCACATTCACAATCATCCGCAAGCGATCGATGCCGCGTAAATCATCACTCCAGCGAGTGGGTTTATTGCCATACAGACGGGAGAGAAATTGGCGATAGTTCGGGCCACTTAACTCATTTTCGACTTCTTCCGCTAGCCGTAAGGCTTTGTTGATACTCCATTCGGGCAAGAGTCCGGCATGCACTAAGGCATAGCCTTCACCAGCCAACATCAACGGTTGCATCCGCAGCCAATCAAGCAATATTTTGCCATCGGCAGCATTCAAAATATCCCACAGCGTATCACCACTGCTGAGTTTGCCGAAGCCCTCTGCGACAGCTAATAGATGTAAATCGTGGTTGCCCAACACCAAGCTAATGCTGTCTTGATGTTTAAATGCCCAGCGTAAAACGTGAATGGAATCGGGGCCACGGTTGACTAAATCACCGACTAGCCACAGGTGATCGCGTGAGGGGGAAAAGTCGATGGTGCGCAATAAATCCATCAACGGGGTATAACAGCCTTGGATATCTCCAATTGCATACGTTGCCATAGTGTTGACTCTATTCAGTTGCGATTAGCGAGAAACATCATCTTACCGTCTGTGGATTGATAGAATGCCAAGCTTTTCTGAATAAATTGTTTCTTTACCATGCTTAATCCACAACAGCGTGCCGCGATTCGTCATCTTGACGGGCCGCTTTTGGTTCTTGCCGGTGCAGGCAGTGGCAAAACACGGGTCATTACGCAAAAAATTGCTTATTTGATACAAGAAGCCGGCATGAGTGCACAGCATATTGCCGCCATTACTTTTACCAATAAAGCAGCCCGTGAAATGCTCGAGCGGGTGGGAAAATTGCTCGAACCTGCATTACTGCGTGGTCTCACCGTCTCGACTTTTCACTCGCTTGGTTTACATATCATGCGGCAAGAAGCGCGGTTATTAGGCTATAAACCGCAGTTTTCTATTTTAGATGCGGCTGATGCCGCCAAAATTTTGGCTGACCGTTTGGCCTCGACAGATAAAGCCGAGATTCGCCGCCTGCAAAGCCAAATTTCGCGTTGGAAAAATGACCTTATCACCCCCGAAGCTGCGCTATTGCTGGCGCAGGATGAATTTAGCCGCGTAGCGGCCAAACTGTATCTTGATTACCAAGACACTTTATTTGCCTATCAGGCGGTTGATTTCGATGATTTAATCCGCCTTCCCGTCCATCTGTTACAGCAATATCCCGAGGCATTAGCGCGTTGGCAGGCCAAGCTCCGTTATTTGTTGGTTGATGAGTATCAAGATACTAATAGCTGCCAATATCTTTTGTTAAAGCTGTTGGCTGGAGACCGTGCCATGTTCACCGCCGTCGGGGACGATGATCAGTCTATTTACGGCTGGCGCGGCGCCAATATGGAAAATCTCAGTTTGTTGCAACAAGATTTTCCTCGCCTGCGGGTGATTAAACTAGAACAAAACTATCGCTCGACAGCGCGAATTCTGCGTGCGGCTAACAGCGTGATTGCTAACAATCCGAAGTTATTCCAGAAAAGCTTATGGAGTGAATTTGGCTTGGGTGATCCGATTACTGTGGTGTCGTGCAAGGATGATGAGCACGAGGCAGAAAGTGTGGCGCAACGTCTATTGGCACATAAATTCGAACATCGAACCACGTTCGCCGATTATGCCGTGTTGTACCGTGGTAATCACCAAGCGCGTTTAATCGAACAAGCTTTCCGCCAACATCGCATTCCTTATTTGATTTCTGGAGGACAATCTTTCTTTGAACGTAGCGAAATCAAAGATGTCTTGGCCTATCTGCGATTGTTAGCCAATGAAGATGACGATCCGGCTTTTATCCGTGCCATCACCACACCTAAATGTGGTGTTGGCAACACCAGCCTAGCCAAGTTGGGTGAGTATGCCGCACAACGCCATGTTTCCTTATTTGCTGCTGCCTGTGAGGTGGGTTTTCAACAAACTTTAGCCACTGCACAACAACAGGCGCTGGAGACCTTTTGCCAATTTATCAACCGAATGCAATACCGAGTGCAACGAGAACCTGCTGGCGCATTGCTGCAAGAGTTGTTGCTGACCATTGGGTTTGAGGCGTGGTTATTCGATAGTGAAGAAACACGCACTGCGGAAACCAAGTGGAAAAACGTCCAAGAGTTTGTGACTTGGATCGGTAAGAAAGGCGAAGAGGATGGCAAAAATCTGGTTGAACTGGCTCAGACCATTGCATTGATGACGCTATTAGAAGGGCGAGAGAAAGATAAACAGCAAGATGCTGTGCAACTGTCAACGCTACATGCTGCCAAAGGGTTGGAATACCCGCATGTGTTCTTGATCGGCTGCGAAGAGGGGATTTTGCCGCACAATGAATCGATTGATCAGGGAACTGTCGAGGAGGAGCGCCGCTTAATGTATGTCGGTATTACCCGTGCCCAGCGAAGTTTAACGCTAATGCACTGCTTAAAACGACGGCGTGGTGGCGAGTGGCTGTTCTGTGAGCCTTCGCGTTTTATTGCTGAAATTGACAGTGACGATTTGCGCTGTGTTGGTCAAAAAAGTGATAAACCTGCCGTGGTAAGCCGCAGCGAGGGACAAGCCCGTTTAGCCAATTTGCGTGCCATGTTGGCAAACAAAAATAAGCCCTAGCGTGTGCTGGTGGCAATAAAAAACGGCCCTGTGAGAACAAGGCCGTTTTTTGTCTCAAGCAAATGCTTACTTCGATGCATTCACCATGTACTCCACCGCTGCGCGGAATTCTTCGTCACTGCCCGAATAACCGCCTTTAGCTGGCATTGCATTCAAACCTTTGATACCAGAAGCCACCAAGGCATCTAAGCCTTTTGATACACGGGGTGCCCAAGCTGCTTTGTCACCAAACTTAGGTGCACCTGCTGCGCCTGTGTCATGGCAAGCCATACAAACCGAAGCGTAAATTTCTTTACCTTTGACATTAGGATCGATAGCCGCTGCTGCGCCACCGCCTTCTGCACCTGCAACCGCAGGTTCAGTAAATTTTGCCCCAGCTGCATTGCCCATGTAGGCCACTGCACGAGCAACTTCTTCATTGGTCAGATCGGTTGCACCGCCTTTAGCTGGCATGCCACGAATCCCTTCGATTGCATGTTTGACTAAGGTGTCGTAACCCTGTGCCAAACGTGCACTCCATGCGCCGGTGTCAGCAAATTTTGGTGCACCTGCCAAACCGTCATTGTGACAGGAGGCACAAATCGCTTTGTAAACCCCTTCACCAGTCCGACTGCCCGGTGCACCACCTTCGCTGGCTTTTGATTCGCCAACCGGTTTAATGCGCGAAGCGATTGCCTCTTTCGACATCACACTAGCGTCAATAGAAAAACCGCTGGTGGCCAGTTTTGCTAACAACCAGACCCCCGCTACCAGAATCACGATTGTGCCTAGGATGATGGTGATCGCACCACCAGACGGCACCGCTTTATTTTCGCTACCCATTTAGCTGCCTCGCCAGTAAGTAATGACAATTAAAATTCAGCGCGGATTATACGGAAAGCCCCTTGCTAAGCAAAGTTTGAAACAGCTTTGTTTTGTGTTTATGCAAGAAAAGCCGTGCGCGTTGGAAAATTGCGCCTATTTTGTTGGCAGATTTTAGCCATCATTTGCTGACTTCGGTTTTCCGCTAAATCCTGTAAACATCGGATGTTAGCGCGAAATCGACAACAACAGCTGTGCAACATCAAGGCCACAGGTATAATCCGCGCTCTTTTTTTGGAAAGGGTCGCTATGTCCTCCCCTTTTTCTGCGGGTAAGTTGGTGATTGCTAACTGGAAAATGCATGGCAGCGTAACGCAAGTGCGCGCTGCTTTGTCAGTGCTATCCCAAGATTCGGCCTGCAATCAGTCTCATATTATGATTGCCTTGCCTACGCCTTATCTTTTATTGGCAAACGAGTGGCAACAGCAGCAAGCTGGCTGGCAGATTGCTGCACAAGATGTCAGTTCCTTTGCTGAAGACGGGGCTTTTACAGGGGAAGTGTCGGCGCGGATGTTGGCGGATGTGGGCTGTCGTGCCGTCTTGGTCGGGCATTCTGAGCGCCGCCAATATTTCGCTGAAGGCCAACAGGTGTTATCAAAAAAATTGAAGGCACTGGCGCAACACCATTTATTACCGATCTTTTGTGTGGGTGAGTCATTTGCACAACGTGAAGCTGGGCTGGCTTGGCAAACGGTTGAGCAACAGCTGGATGAAGTGATGCCACTATTAAAAGAACTGCCGCAGGTGGTGGTGGCGTATGAACCCGTGTGGGCGATTGGGACAGGAAAAGTCGCCAGCTTGGCCGACGTGGAAGAAATGCATACACAGCTGCAAAAAAAGCTGCTGCATTCTTTGCCGGCTTGTGCTACTATGCGCGTCCTTTACGGGGGGAGCGTTAAAGCTGACAATGCAGAAGCCATCTTGGCTTTACCTCAGGTCGATGGTGTATTAGTTGGTGGCGCATCTCTAGATCTTGGCCAGTTTAAAAAGATTTGCCAAGCGTCGGAAAAAAGATAAAATATGGAAATCATCAAAACACTGATTTGGATTCTTAATATTGTTTCTGCTATCGCAGTGATCGTGCTGGTGCTAATGCAGCATGGTAAAGGCGCAGACGCAGGAGCAGCTTTCGGATCTGGGGCAGGTTCGGCTGGTAGTCTCTTTGGGTCTTCTGGTTCCGCAAACTTCTTAAGTCGTATGACAGCGCTGTGTGCAGTTGTGTTTTTCTCCAGCTGTCTCGGTTTGGTGATGATGTCCAACCAATCTACTCAAGCACTGGGCGTGATGTCCAATGTGCCGCCAGTAGAATCCGGTACAGGCTCTGTTCCTGCACCAAAAACTGGGGTCATCCCAGACTGATGTTCTGAAACGCCGACATGGTGGAATTGGTAGACACGCTATCTTGAGGGGGTAGTGGCCGTAGGCTGTGTGAGTTCGAGTCTCACTGTCGGCACCATTTACAGAAACAAGTTTTTAGCTTGTTTTTCAAACAAAAAGAGGCGTTTGCCTCTTTTTTTTGGGGTGAAACGGGAAATGCTATCGAATTATTTTCCGATCCTTCTTTTTGTGATCGTTGGCCTGTTAGTTGGTGTGGTTCCGATTCTGTTAGGGCGACTTATTTCTCCCAATCGGCCAGATCCCGAAAAACTTTCTCCATATGAGTGTGGTTTTGAGGCGTTTGAAGATGCACGTATGAAGTTCGACGTGCGCTACTACCTCGTGGCCATCTTGTTTATCCTGTTTGACCTCGAAATTGCTTTCCTTTTCCCGTGGGCAGTCGTTCTGAAAGAAATCGGTATGTTTGGTTTCGGCGCCATGGTTGTGTTTCTTGCAATTCTCGTGGTCGGCTTTGTCTATGAGTGGAAAAAGGGAGCGCTGGAATGGGAATAGAAGGCGTTTTGGAAAAGGGCTTTGTCACCACAACGGCTGATAAAGTCATTAACTGGACCCGTACCGGTTCTCTGTGGCCAATGACCTTTGGCTTGGCCTGTTGCGCGGTGGAAATGATGCAAGCGGGTGCTTCGCGTTATGACCTCGACCGTTTTGGTATTGTGTTTCGCCCCAGTCCGCGCCAATCTGACCTGATGATTGTGGCGGGTACGCTGTGTAATAAGATGGCGCCTGCGCTGCGTAAGGTGTACGACCAGATGGCTGAACCACGTTGGGTGATCTCGATGGGTTCCTGTGCTAACGGCGGTGGTTACTATCACTACTCTTATTCTGTGGTGCGTGGCTGTGATCGCGTGGTCCCTGTGGACGTCTATGTGCCTGGCTGTCCTCCAACTGCAGAAGCGCTGTTGTATGGCATTATCCAGCTGCAAAACAAGATTAAACGAACCTATACCATTGCCCGTTGAGGACTGAGACTATGGCATCCAAACTGGAAGCACTCAAAACCTCACTTGAGGCAACTTTGGGTGGTGAACTAAAACTGGCTGTATTAGACCGTGGTGAGCTCACTATTGTCTTGCGTGCAGCTAATGCGGCACAGTCCTGTACGACCTTACGCGATCAATTCGGCTTTGAAGAGTGTATTGATCTGTGTGGTGTCGACTACAGTGCGTATAAAGACGGACAATACGACGGCTTACGCTTCGCTGTTGTCTGCCATCTGCTGTCGGTAAAAAACAACATCCGTCTACGCGTACGTTTCTTTGCTGAAGATGACGATTTCCCTGTAGTGCCATCATTAGTCAATGTATGGCCAGGGGTGAACTGGTTTGAACGCGAAGCGTTCGACCTCTATGGTATCGTTTTCGAAGGTCATCCTGACTTACGTCGTATCTTGACTGACTATGGTTTTGTTGGTCATCCATTCCGTAAAGATTTCCCGCTGTCTGGTCACGTTGAAATGCGCTACGACCCAGTTCAAGGGCGTGTGATTTACCAGCCAGTCACAATCGAGCCGCGCGAAATTACCCCGCGCATCCTTCGCGAGGAGAACTACGGTGGCTGAGATTCGTAATTTCACCCTTAACTTTGGCCCTCAGCACCCTGCTGCTCACGGCGTGTTGCGTTTGGTGTTGGAGATGGACGGTGAAGTCATCGTCCGTGCTGACCCCCACATTGGGCTGTTGCATCGCGGCACAGAAAAACTGGCCGAATATAAAACCTTCATTCAATCCGTACCGTACATGGACCGTCTCGACTACGTGTCGATGATGTGTAATGAACATGCCTACTGTATGGCGATTGAAAAGCTGCTCGGTATCGATGTGCCGTTGCGTGCGCAATACATTCGTGTGATGTTCGATGAAATCACACGGATTCTGAACCACTTAATGTGGATCGGCGCTCATGCACTAGATATTGGTGCCATGACAGTGTTCCTGTATGCCTTCCGTGAACGTGAAGACCTGATGGACTGCTACGAAGCAGTATCTGGTGCGCGGATGCACGCGGCGTACTATCGTCCTGGTGGTGTGTATCGTGATTTGCCCGATTCGATGCCGCAGTACGAATTCTCAAAAATCAAAAATGCACGTGAACTGGCGAAGTTAAACGAAAACCGCCAAGGTTCGCTGCTCGATTTTATTGAAGATTTCACCAATCGCTTCCCAACCTGTGTCGATGAATACGAAACTCTGTTGACTGACAACCGGATTTGGAAACAGCGTACCGTCGGTATCGGTGTGGTGACGCCTGAACGTGCGTTGGCATTAGGCTTTTCTGGCCCAATGGTGCGTGGTTCGGGTATCGCATGGGACTTGCGTAAAAAGCAGCCTTACGAAGTCTACGACCGTATGGACTTTGATATTCCTGTTGGTGTGAATGGCGATTGTTACGATCGTTATTTGGTGCGTATTGAAGAAATGCGTCAGTCCAACCGCATCATCAAACAATGTATACAATGGCTGCGTGCCAACCAAGGCCCTGTCATCACTGACAATCATAAAGTGGCACCGCCAAAACGTGTGGACATGAAGTCCAACATGGAAGAGCTGATTCACCACTTCAAACTGTTCACCGAAGGGATGCATGTCCCCGAGGGCGAGGCTTACTCTGCCGTAGAACATCCAAAAGGTGAGTTTGGTATCTACTTGGTCTCGGATGGGGCAAACAAACCCTATCGCCTGAAGATTCGTGCACCTGGTTATGCCCATTTGGCTGCTATGGATGAAATGGCAAAAGGTCACATGTTGGCTGACGTGGTGGCCATTATTGGTACTCAGGATATTGTGTTCGGGGAGATTGACCGCTGATGTTGTCCCAAGAATCTATCGAAAAAATCGATCGCGAACTGGCAAAGTATCCTGCTGACCAACGCCGCTCGGCGGTGATGGGTGCCTTGCGTATTGCTCAAACAGAAAAAGGTTGGTTGGCAACAGAAACAATCGAATTTGTTGCTAACTACATTGGTATTTCTCCTGTGGCGGCGTACGAGGTTGCGACGTTCTACAACATGTACGATCTTTCCCCTGTTGGGAAACATAAGATCACAGTCTGTACCAATCTACCCTGTGCTTTATCTGGTGGCTATGATGCCGCTGAATACCTTAAGCAGAAATTAGGGATTGATTTTGGTGAGACCACGTCCGACGGAAAATTCACTCTCTGTGAAGGTGAATGTATGGGCGCTTGTGGTGATGCGCCGGTTTTGTTGGTGAACAACCACACCATGTGCAGCTTCATGTCTCGTGAAGCCATCGATAAAAAACTCGCGGAGCTGAAATAAATGGCGATTTATGCTTCGGGCGTGATCTTTGAAGGTGTTGACACCAGCGATGCTGGTTGTTGGCATTTGGATGCCTACCTCAAGCGTGGTGGCTATCAGGCACTGAAAAAAATCCTGGAAAACAAGATTCCCCAAGACGAAGTCATTGCTGAAGTAAAAGGCTCTGGTTTGCGTGGTCGGGGTGGTGCTGGCTTCCCAACAGGTTTGAAGTGGTCTTTCATGCCTCGCAGTTTCCCTGGCGAAAAATATGTCGTGTGTAATACCGACGAAGGCGAACCAGGGACATTCAAAGACCGCGATATTCTGCGTTATAACCCGCACTCTCTGATTGAAGGCATGATCATTGCGGGCTATGCCATGGGTTCTCGCTGTGGTTATAACTACATCCATGGTGAAATCTTTGAAATGTACGAACGTTTCGAAGAAGCCCTCGAAGAAGCGCGCCAAGCCGGTTTATTGGGACAAAATATCTGTGGTTCGGGCTTTAATTTCGAGCTCTATGCTCACCACGGTTATGGTGCTTATATCTGCGGTGAAGAAACCGCCTTGTTAGAATCGTTGGAAGGCAAAAAAGGCCAACCTCGCTTCAAACCACCTTTCCCTGCTTCTTTCGGCTTGTACGGTAAGCCCACCACGATTAACAACACCGAGTCGTTTGCTTCGGTGCCTTTCATTATTCGTGACGGTGGTACTCGTTTCTTAGAACAAGGTAAGCCAAACAACGGTGGCACTAAATTGTTCTCGGTATCGGGTCATGTTAATCGTCCAGGTAACTATGAAATCCCGCTTGGCACGCCATTCTCAACCTTGCTTGAGATGTGTGGTGGTATGCGCGATGGCAAGAAACTGAAAGCAGTGATTCCTGGTGGATCTTCAGCCCCTGTTTTGCCCGGTGACATCATGATGGATGTCACCATGGACTATGACAGCATCGCTAAAGCAGGTTCGATGTTGGGTTCTGGTGCCGTGATCGTGATGAATGAAGATATCTGTATGGTGAAAGCGCTGGAGCGTCTAGCTTACTTTTATCACGAAGAATCCTGTGGTCAATGTACACCATGTCGTGAGGGTACCGGTTGGTTATACCGTGTGATCCATCGTATCGAACATGGTTTAGGTCGTCCTGAAGATTTAGATTTATTAACATCGGTAGGCAATAACATGGCCGGACGTACCATCTGCGCCTTGGCTGATGCTGCGGTCTTCCCTGTCCGTAGCTTTACGAAACACTTCCGCAATGAGTTCGAGTATCACATCGAACATAAGAAGTGTCTGGTCAACCACAAATGGTGTTAACCGGCTCGACCGGTGAGTAGAGGTAGCATATCGCTATGGCATTGGAAATTGAAATCGACGGCAAAAAGCTGACTGTGCCGGACGGCTCCACAATCATGGATGCTGCTCATCAGGTCGGGACCTATATTCCGCATTTTTGCTATCACAAAAAACTGTCTATCGCGGCGAACTGCCGTATGTGTTTGGTTGAGGTTGAGAAAGCGCCAAAACCATTACCCGCCTGTGCAACACCGGTTACGGATGGAATGAAGGTATTTACCCATTCCGATCTGGCGGTGAAAGCACAGAAAGGGGTGATGGAGTTCTTGCTCATTAATCATCCTTTAGACTGTCCAATTTGTGACCAAGGGGGCGAGTGTCAATTACAAGACCTCGCTGTTGGTTATGGTGGTGGTGATTCGCGCTATCAAGAGGAAAAACGGTCGGTTCCAGAAAAAAATATGGGACCACTGGTTTCTGCTGAAGAAATGGCGCGTTGCATTCACTGTACCCGCTGTGTGCGTTTTACCGAGGAAATCGGTGGCTTCCAAGAAATTGGTATGGCACATCGTGGCGAATTCTCAGAAATCCTGCCTTTCTTAGGGAAGACAGTTGACTCTGAGATTTCAGGTAACGTGATTGACTTGTGCCCTGTGGGTGCATTGACCTCGAAGCCTTTCCGTTATTCTGCCCGTACTTGGGAGCTGTCGCGCCGTAAATCGGTCAGCCCACATGATGGTTTGGGTAGCAATATGGTGCTGCAGGTCAAACACAATCGTGTTTATCGTGCTTTGCCACTGGAAAACGAAAGCATCAATGAATGCTGGTTGGCTGACCGCGATCGTTTCTCTTATGAGGCATTAAACAGCGATTTGCGTCTGACCAAGCCGATGGTCAAACAAGATGGCCGCTGGATTGAAACCGACTGGGCTGCTGCGCTTGACTATGTCTCTCATGGTTTGAAAGACATCATTGCCCGTGATGGTGCTGATCGCGTTGCCTTCTTGGCTTCTCCACATTCCACCACAGAAGAATTATTTGCCCTCAAGAAATTGGCGCGTGCTTTAGGGGTGAAAAACACCGACTACCGTACTCGTCGCGCTGATTTCCGCGCTGATGCCTTGCAAAATGGTGCGTTGTGGTTGGGTGGCGATGTTGTTGAATTAGCGGCAGCTAAATCTGTTTTGGTGATCGGTTCAACGCTGCGCAAAGAACAGCCTTTAATCGCTGCACGTTTACGTCAATCAGTCAAAAAAGGTACCCAACTGAATTTGTTGGCCTTGGCTGATGATGATTTACGCACTGACACTCATGCCAAATTGGTGGTCGCACCAGCAGCACTGGTGAACGCCTTGGCACAAGTCGTGGCCGCTGCAGCTGAACTGAAACAAGAATCCTGTCAGTTGTCGTTAGATGCGGTGTCAATCAGTGATGAAGCACGTCGTATTGCGGCTTCTTTGTCTGAAGCGGAAACCGGCGCGATTGTGCTCGGTAATTTGGCACAACATCACCCAGCTTTTAGCGAGTTGTTGTTGTTGGCTCAAGAACTGTCCCGCTTAACTGGTGCTCGTTTTGGTCTGTTCGGTGAGGCAGCCAATAGCGTGGGTGCTGAAGTGTTCTTCCGTCCTGATCAAGGTGGATTGAATGCCGCGCAAATGCTGGCACAACCTCAAGCTGCTTACGTGTTGCTCAATACTGAGCCTGACTTTGACGCCCATAATCCTCAACTGGCAAAAGCCACGTTAGGTCAAGCCAAGATGGTGGCTGCACTGACCGCTTTCCGCTCACCAGAATTGTTAGCGTGTGCTGATGTGCTGTTGCCGATTGCACCGTTTACGGAAACAGCCGGTAGCTTCATCAATATGGAAGGCCGTCTGCAAAGTTTTAATGGTGTGGTGAAACCATTAGGTGAAACCCGTCCAGCATGGAAAGTGCTGCGTGTGTTGGGTAACTTAGCGCAGGCTAATGGCTTCGATTTCTCTTCTGTTGAAGAAATTCGTGCTGAGTTTGCAAAACAGCTCAATGCTGATCGTGTAACCGGCTTGGATAACACGCTGAAAACCGATGCGGCAGCGGTGAGCACTGCGGTTGCAGCGGAAGGGCTACAACGCCTTGGCGAAGTGCCTATCTATCAAGCTGATGCGTTGTGCCGTCGTGCAACAAGCCTGCAACAGACTGCCGATGCGCGTGCGCCAATCTTGGGTTTACATCCAGACACCCTGCGCGAACAACAATTGCAAGCTGGCCAAACTGTGACTGTGCGTCAAGGTGAGGCTGAGGTGAGTTTGACCGTTGGCGAAGATGCGACTTTGCCATCCGGTGTGGCTCGTGTTCCAACTGCTCATCCATTGACAGCCAGTTTGGGTGCGATGTTTGGCCGAATTGACATTGTGCGGGGTAAATAATGGAGTTCCTCCAAGCGTTGTTAGGAAATGATCTTGGCCTCGCTGCCTGGACATTGTTGAAGATTGTGGCCATCGTTTTGCCGTTGCTGGGCTGTGTTGCCTATCTGACTTTGGCAGAACGTAAAGTCATTGGTTACATGCAAATTCGTATTGGTCCAAACCGTGTTGGTCCAAAGGGTTTGTTACAGCCTATCGCTGATGCGTTAAAGCTGTTGACCAAAGAAATCATTCTGCCTACCAAGTCGAGCAAATTCTTGTTCATCTTGGCGCCAGTGTTATCGATTTTGCCTGCGCTGGCGGCATGGGCGGTGATGCCTTTCACCCCAAACTTGGTGTTAGCCAATATCGATGCCTCGCTGCTCTACATCATGGCGATTACCTCGATGGGGGTGTATGGCGTGATCGTGGCAGGTTGGGCTGCAAACTCGAAATACTCCTTCTTGGGCGCCATGCGTTCTGCAGCGCAAATCGTGTCGTATGAAATTGCGATGGGTTTTGCCTTGGTCGGCGTATTGATGGTATCGGGCAGCTTAAACTTGGTTGAGATTGTGAACCAACAAGCGGGTGGCTTAGCCGGTGGTTCCATCCTGTCTTGGAACTGGTTGCCACTGTTCCCGATGTTTGTGGTTTATCTGATCTCGGGTGTGGCTGAAACCAACCGTGCACCATTTGACGTGGCCGAAGGTGAATCTGAGATTGTGGCTGGTTTCCACGTTGAATATTCCGGTATGGCTTTCGCGATCTTCTTCTTGGCTGAATACGCCAACATGATTCTGATCGCTGCTTTGACTGCCTTAATGTTCTTGGGTGGTTGGTTATCTCCATTCCCTGCTTCGATTCCGGTATTGGGTGCTGCAGGTATTCACTGGTTGCTGTTAAAAGCGGCTTTGGTGTTGTTCTGCTTCCTGTGGTTCCGTGCTACTTTCCCTCGTTATCGTTATGACCAGATCATGCGTTTGGGTTGGAAAGTGTTCATTCCGGTCACTTTGGTGTGGGTGGTGGTACTTGGTGCGTGGATGATGAGTCCGCTGTCGCTGTGGAACTAACGGGACAAGAAGGCTAACGCAATGTTGAAAAATTTCTTCAAGACCTTCCTGCTGGTCGAATTGCTGAAAGGGATGGCGCTCACTGGGCGACACTTCTTCCAGCGTAAAATTACCGTGCAATACCCCGACGAGCGCACCCCTTACAGTCCGCGCTTCCGTGGTTTGCATGCGCAGCGTCGCTATCCAAACGGCGAAGAACGCTGTATTGCATGTAAGTTGTGCGAGGCTGTGTGTCCTGCGATGGCGATCTCCATCGAATCGGAAAAGCGCGATGATGGCTCTCGCCGTACCACACGCTACGAAATTGACCTGACAAAATGTATCTTCTGTGGTTTTTGTGAAGAATCCTGTCCTGTTGATGCCATTGTGGAAACTCACATTTATGAGTACCACGGTGAGAAACGTGGCGATCTGTACTACACCAAGCCAATGTTGTTAGCGGTGGGTGATAAGTACGAAGCCGAAATTGCCAAAGCGCGTGAAGCTGACGCCAAATACCGTTAAGGGGGGAACATGTCGTTTCAAGAAGTTGTGTTCTATGTGTTGTCAGCCATCGTGCTCTACTCTGGCTTGCGAGTGGTGACAGCCAAAAACCCAGTCCATGCTGCTTTGTTCTTGGTGCTGGCTTTTTTCTCCGCTGCCGGCCATTGGTTGCTGATGCAAGCTGAGTTCTTGGCAATCGCCTTGGTGCTGGTTTATGTCGGTGCGGTGATGGTGTTGTTCTTGTTCGTGGTGATGATGTTGGATATCAACTTCGAAAAACTCCACGAGGGCTTTTGGCGACATCTGCCCCTGGCCGGAACCGTTGCAGTGATTATGATCGTCGAAATGGTGATGGTGCTGCTGAGCCCATCGGCAGATTTGTCGAGCATGAATGAGATTGCACCTTTGGCCGAAGGCATGAGCAACGTGCGTGAGTTAGGTTTACAAATCTATACCACTTATTTGCTGCCGTTTGAGTTGGCTGCTGTACTGCTGTTGCTAGCGATTGTCGCAGCGATTGCATTAACCATGCGTAAGCGCAAAGACACCAAGTATATCGACCCTGCGGTTCAGGTTCGTGTACAACGTGCTGATCGTGTTCGTGTGCTCAAGATGGATGCTGAGCCACGTGCCAACGCTGATACTGACAACAACGAATCCGCGGCCTGAGCTGCGTATTGAACTCAGGGAGATGCCGTGCTGACTTTGACTCATTACTTAGTGCTTGGGGCGATTTTGTTTGCCATTAGCGTGCTGGGTATTTTGCTTAACCGTAAAAACGTAATTGTGTTGCTGATGGCAATTGAATTAATGCTGTTAGCGGTGAATTACAACTTTATCGCGTTTTCTAAATACCTCTCCGATACGGGTGGGCAGATTTTTGTCTTCTTTATCCTGACCGTGGCAGCCGCTGAATCAGCGATTGGTTTGGCTATTATGGTTGGCCTGTTCCGTAACCTGCGTACCATCAGTGTCGAAGACCTGGGCAGCCTCAAAGGCTGACGCGAACCGAACGAAAGAGAAGCACAGAAATCATGGAGATGAAGAGCTTATATCTGCTAATCGCGCTAGCGCCTCTGCTCGGCTCGGCTTTAGCAGGCTTATTTGGTTGGGCGATTGGTCGTCGTGCGGCGCACGTCGCGACCATTGCAGGGGTGATGGTCTCGGCCATCGGTTCTGCTTACACCCTAAACTATCTGTTGAATGGCGGTGAGCCATTCAACGGTAATATTTATACTTGGTTAACAGTCAACGGTATCGAATATTCGGTCGGTTTCTTGGTCGATAATTTGACTGCCATGATGATGGTAGTGGTGACTTCGGTATCGCTGATGGTGCATATCTACACCATCGGTTATATGTCGGAAGACCCTGGCTACCAACGTTTCTTCAGTTACATTTCACTGTTCACCTTCTCGATGTTGATGTTGGTGATGTCTAACAACTTCGTACAGCTGTTCTTTGGCTGGGAAGCGGTTGGTCTAGTGTCGTACCTGTTGATCGGTTTCTGGTTCAAAAAACCAACAGCCATTTTTGCCAACTTAAAAGCTTTCTTAGTTAACCGTGTGGGTGACTTTGGTTTTGCTTTAGGGATTGGTATGGTGTTGTATCACTTCGGTGGTTCGCTGAACTACACCGATGTGTTTGCTGCTGCCCCTGCATTAAAAGATGCCACGATTGAGCTGATTCCAGGTTCAACTTGGTCGTTGATGACCGTCACCTGTATTTTGCTGTTCATCGGTGCCATGGGTAAATCGGCGCAATTCCCTCTGCACGTTTGGTTGCCTGACTCGATGGAAGGCCCAACACCGATTTCTGCTCTGATTCACGCAGCAACGATGGTGACCGCCGGTATCTTTATGGTATCTCGCATGTCGCCACTGTTCGAATTGTCTGACACAGCTTTGTCGGTGGTGTTGGTGGCTGGTTCGATCACAGCGTTGTTTATGGGTTTCTTGGGCATCGTACAAAACGACATCAAACGCGTCGTGGCGTACTCCACTTTGTCCCAGCTCGGTTATATGACTGTGGCTTTGGGCGTATCGGCCTACAACGTTGCTGTATTCCACTTGATGACCCACGCTTTCTTTAAAGCGTTGCTGTTCTTAGCCGCAGGTTCGGTCATTATCGGTATGCACCATGATCAAGACATGCGTAACATGGGTGGTCTGCGTAAATACATGCCGATTACTTGGATTACTAGCTTGATTGGTTCTTTGGCGCTGATTGGTACACCATTCTTTGCCGGTTTCTACTCGAAAGACTCGATTATTGAGGCTGTCCATGCTTCCAACTTAGCCGGTAGCGGTTTTGCCTACTTTGCTGTGGTTGCAGGTGTCTTCATTACCGCTTTCTATAGTTTCCGTCTTTACTTCTTGGTATTCCACGGCGAAGAGCGTTGGATGAAAGTGCAACATGACGATCATCATCATGATGCACATGACGACCACGACCACCATCATGGTTTAGGCCCGAATGACAAACCACATGAAAGCCCATGGGTAGTGACTCTGCCGCTGGTCTTGTTGGCGATTCCTTCGGTTTTCGTTGGTTACATTGCAATTGAGCCAATGCTGTACGGTGATTTCTTCAAAGGTATCATCTACATCGATCATGAAGCTCATCCAGCGATGGCGACCATGGCAGAACATTTCCACGGTGCAGCTGCAATGACTGCTCATGCTTTGCAAACCTTACCATTCTGGTTAGCGTTGGCAGGTGTAGTGACAGCATGGTTCTTCTATATGAAGGCGCCACAGATTCCTGCAGCGATCAAGAGAATGTCCGGCCCAATCTATACGCTGTTGGAAAACAAATACTATCTTGACGACATTTACTTTGCTCTCTTCGCCAAAGGTTCGCGCCTGTTAGGGATGGGCTTCTGGAAAGTGGGTGACCAAGCGCTGATTGATGGCTTGTTGGTAAATGGTTCGGCAAAGCTGGTAGGGCTGTTCTCCCGCGTGACCCGCAAGCTGCAATCCGGCTTCATCTACAGTTACGCAACAGCAATGATTATTGGAGTTCTCGGTTTGATGACCCTTTGGCTCTCTGGTGTCATTGCACGCTGAACAACGACAACAAATATCTCGAAACTGTTAGGTTGGGCTTATGGTTGAAAATCTGTTAAGTCTGGCAATCTGGACACCTATTGTGGCCGGATTGCTGGTAATAGCGACGGGTGGGGACAAAAATGCCAATACGGCACGTCTCCTCGCGTTGGCGGGGGCTGCCTTGGGCTTCCTTGTCACGCTGCCCCTTTATACTCAATTTGATACGCTACACGGCGGGATGCAATTCGAAGAGAAGTTTGCTTGGATTGCTAGCCTCAACATCAATTACCACCTTGGTGTTGACGGCATCTCGATGTTGTTTGTGATCCTGAACAGCTTTACCACCTTCTTAGTGGTATTGGCTGGTTGGCAGGTGATCGAAAAGCGTGTGGCCCAGTATATGGCTGCCTTCTTAGTGATGTCCGGCCTGATCAATGGTGCTTTTGCTGCCCTTGATGCGGTGCTGTTCTACGTCTTCTTCGAAGCCATGCTGATCCCGATGTATTTGATCATCGGTGTCTGGGGCGGCCCACGTCGTGTCTATGCGTCGATTAAATTCTTCCTCTACACGCTGTTAGGCTCGCTGTTAATGTTGGTGGCGTTTATTTACTTGTATTTCCAAGCTGGCTATAGCTTTGAAATCCTCAAGTATCACACCCTGCCATTGCCATTAACCGCACAAATCTTGATCTTCATTGCTTTCTTTATGTCTTTTGCAGTGAAGGTGCCGATGTGGCCAGTACACACCTGGTTGCCTGATGCTCACGTTGAAGCACCGACCGGTGGTTCGATGGTATTGGCGGCGATCACGCTGAAAATTGGTGCTTACGGCTTCTTGCGCTTTGTGTTGCCGATTGTGCCGGATGCCTCGCGTGAATTGGCGTGGTTGATGGTGGCCTTGTCGCTGGTGGCTGTGGTTTACATCGGTCTGGTAGCGTTGGTGCAAACCGACATGAAGAAACTGGTGGCTTACTCCTCCATTTCTCACATGGGTTTTGTCACCTTAGGTTTGTTCTTGTTTGCCGGTAACGAGCTCAATCCGTGGGCGATTGAAGGCGCAATTGTGCAGATGGTGTCTCACGGTTTCGTCTCTGCTGCCATGTTTATGTGTATTGGCGTGATGTACGATCGCCTGCACACGCGGAACATTGCTGACTATGGTGGTGTGGTAAACCGGATGCCAATCTTTGCTGCATTCTTCTTGTTGTTTGCGATGGCGAACTCGGGTTTACCTGCAACCTCCGGTTTCGTCGGTGAGTTCATGGTGATCATGGGCGCATTACAAGTGAACTTCTGGGCAGCCTTCGCTGCGGCCACTACCCTGATCTTCGGCGCTGCTTACACCTTATGGATGTATAAGCGCGTGGTGTTTGGTGATGTGGCGAACAGTCATGTTGCTGAAATGGAAGATGTGAACAAGCGTGAGTTCCTGATCTTGGCTATCTTGGCTGTGATGGTGCTTGGCATGGGCTTGTATCCTGAGATGTTCGTCAAGGTTATGCATGTATCGGTTAATGACCTGATCGCGCATGTTGCTCAATCTAAGCTGTAAGGCAGTGCTGTTCATAAGGAAAGAATTAGATGAGTTGGGCTGATTTGAATCTGATGCCGGCATTGCCCGAGATTTTTCTCCTCACGGCTTTATCCGTCATCTTGGTACTAGACTTGTTTTTGTCTGATGCCAAGCGGGGAATTACCTACGGGTTGACATTGCTCACCCTGTTGGGCTGTGCTGTGCTGACTTTGACTACTTGGGTACCTTATCCAGAAACAACCTTCAGCGGCATGTTTGTTGATGATCCTGTTTCTGATCTTGCCAAAATTGGTTTGTATATTGCGGTGGCAGTCACTTTGGTTTACACCCGCCAATATGCAGATAATCACGGCATCTTTAAGGGTGAATACTACACGCTGACTTTGTTTAGCTTGTTGGGCATGATGGTGATGGTGTCGTCTAGCCATTTCCTCACTCTATACATTGGCTTGGAACTGTTGTCCTTGGCCTTGTATGCCCTGATTGCCCTGAAACGCGACTCCACTCCGGCATTAGAAGCTGCGATGAAGTATTTCGTGTTGGGTGCTTTAGCTTCTGGCATGCTGTTGTACGGTATGTCGATGCTCTACGGCGCAACTGGCAGCTTGTTCTTGGTTGAAGTGGCAAATGACATTGCCTCTGGTCAAGCAAACAGTATGTTAGTGGTGTTTGGTATCGTATTTGTGGTGGCAGGCTTGGCCTTTAAATTGGGTGCAGTGCCGTTCCACATGTGGGTGCCTGACGTGTACCACGGTTCGCCAACTGCTATCACTTTGATGATTGGTGCTGCCCCTAAAATCGCTGCGATGGTGTTTGTGTGGCGCATTTTGGCCCAAGGTCTGGGTGCTGCAGTGGCCGATTGGCAAATGATGTTGGTGGTGTTGGCAGTGTTGTCGATGGCCTTGGGTAATATCACTGCTATCGCTCAAACCAACCTGAAGCGTATGTTTGCGTACTCAACTGTTTCGCACATGGGTTTCTTGTTGGTCGGTATTTTGGCTGGCACTGAAGCAGGCTATACCGCTGCCCTGTTCTACATCTTGGTCTACGTCTTAATGTCGCTGGCCGGCTTCGGTATTTTATTGTTGCTGTCGCGTGCCGGTTTCGATTGTGAAACTTTAGACGACCTCAAAGGTCTAAACCAGAAAAACAGCTGGTATGCTTTGTTAATGCTGTTTGCCATGTTCTCGATGGCTGGTATTCCGCCCTTGGCAGGGTTCTACGCCAAGTTTGCGGTGTTAAAAGCGGCGGTTGACGTTGGTTTAGTTTGGTTGGCAGTCGTGGGTGTGGTGTTCTCGTTGGTCGGTGCGTTCTACTACTTGCGTGTTGTGAAGTGCATGTACTTTGATGAACCTAACGATGAGCCTGTGCCTGCTGCACGTCCTGATATGAAACTGGTGTTGAGCCTGAATGCGGTGGCTCTGCTGGTGTTGGGCGTGGTACCAGACAGCCTGTTGACCTTGTGTGTAGATGCAATGAAACAATCCCTGTCTGTGGTAGCAGGGGCATAAGGATCTTCAAGTATGGAATGGCAAGTCTTAGCGCTATTATTGGTTGCATTGGTAACGGCTAACTTGCCATTTATCTCGGAGCGTCTGTTATTGCTGATATCAGTGCCACTGCAAAAGGGTAAAAAACATTTTGCATGGCAGTTGTTGGAGTTGTTGGTGTGGTATGGACTGGTGGGGGCCTTTGCTCTGTGGTTAGAGTCAAATACTGCCCCTGTTCATCCGCAAAAATGGCAATTCTATGCCACGACTTTTTCTCTGTTTTTGGTTTTAGCTTTTCCTGGTTTTGTGCTTCGTTATTTCTGGCGGTGGCGTAAACCTGCTTGGCAATAAAATAGTCAAAAATAAAAAGCCCCACTTTTCGGTGGGGTTTTTTATTTTATTTATAAAATCGTGCTTGACCTTCTGGGCGGGTCTTAAAGCGTTTGTGTAACCAGAAATACTGTTCAGGCTGCTCTAAAATTCTCTCTTCAATAAAAGCATTCATACGGCGCGTATCAGCCGCAATATCTTCTGTTGGAAAGTTATCCCACGCTGGATAGAAAGTTAATTCATAGTGATTGCCCACCCGAGTGGGGATGGCTGGAATTACTTTGGCTTTAGACAACTTTGCAATACGAGATAGGCCGGTGATGGTTGCTGCCTCCACACCAAAGAATGGGACAAAAATCGAATCTTTTGGGCCAAAGTCTTGATCGGGTAAATAAACAAATGGAGTATGGTCTTTCATCGCCTTGATGATTGAGCGCAACCCTTCTTGTCGAGAGACAATTTTGGCATTATTAAAACGCATCCGGCCCTGATAAACTTGTTGGTTAATGACTGGGTTTTTCTGGTTTGAATAGACGCTGGCTAAGGTTTTTTCTAAATTCAAACGATAGACACATATTTCAAAGCCGACAAAATGTGGGTAGAGAATAATCACATTTTCTTGTTCATATTGTTGAAGATAATCTAGATTATGAATTTTAACCAAGCGTTTTAATCGTTCTGGTGTGGCATACCACATAATCCCATATTCAAGTAACATCCGCGCCATCGCGTGAAAATGTTGCTGGATGATGTGACGCCGTTTGGCCTCACTCCATTCGGGAAAACACAAGCGTAAATTGATTAAACCAACTTGTCTTCTTTCTTTAGCCAGTAAATAAGCCAATTTACCAATTGGCCATGCCAATAAATTTAATACACTGAGTGGCAAATGATGTAATAGCCATAACAAAAAGATGGCAAAGCGCATAAAAAGTTCTCTTAAATAATTAACAAGTAGCAGGAGGCGGTTGGACACCTGCCGGTTTCTTATAGCGGTTGTAACTCCATAAATACTGTTCTGGTGCTTCGCGAATCAAACTCTCGATTATCTGATTCATCAGAGCCGCATCATGTTCTTTATCGCCGGTGAACGGTGTGGGTAAAGGACGGACTTTAATGACGAATCCTTCGCCTTTTGGTAAGCGATGACCATAGAAAAATAGGGTAGTCACCCCTTTCATGGTGGCTAGTCGTGGCACCAGTGTCATGGTGTAGGCTGGCCGGCTAAAAAACGGTGCCCACACACCATCGCCTTGGCTGGGCACTTGATCCGGTAGAATCACAGTGGCTTCGCCTGCGCGTAAGGCCTTCATGATTTGTCTGACGCCGGCAGGTGTGGCGGGGGCTGTTTTTCCTTTATCCCGTACACGGCCTTGATTCATCACCGGCTCTAGCCAAGCGAGTTTGGGCGGACGGTACATCGCAGTTAAAGGACAGGGCAGCCGTTGCGAGACATAACGCCCAGCAATGTCATAATTGCCAAGATGGGGTGTGACCAATAACAAACCTTCACCTCGGGCTTGTGCTGTTTCAATATGTTCCCAACCTTCACAGGCCTGCACTAGGCGCATAATGTCGTCTGGTTCACGACACCATGCAATGCTGAGCTCGGCTGCGCCCATTCCTATGTGGGCAATACTTTGTTTGACCAGTTTGGCCTCAGACTGATAACTTTCGGCGATTTTGCTGTGATGAAGATTGTCTTGAATACGTTGTCGAAAACGCGGGGAAAAACCCGCAACAAGATGTGCGACACAACGGCCGATGACTTGCACCTGTGGCAACGGAAGATAAGACAAAGCAGTAATCAGAAATTGGGCAAGGCGAGCACGCACAGTTGGCCTTTCGGCGAGGGATCAACAGTGCCGCGCATTTTAGCGGTTTTTTAGGTCTGGCCTAGTGTCAGTTGGTTGCCATCTGCGATAGGTCAGGTTTTAGGGTAGCGTTTTTCAGAAAGGAGTCTGCGAGCACGGAGCGTTATCTACGCTAAGCTATCCCCCCTTGTTCTTGCAACAGGGCGCCTCGCAAAAATACATGAGTGAATACCTGTTTACTTCGGAATCGGTGTCCGAAGGCCATCCTGATAAGGTGGCAGACCAAATTTCAGACGCCATCTTAGATGCGATTCTGAGCCAAGATAAGTATGCCCGCGTTGCGGCAGAAACCTTGGTCAACACCGGTTTGGTGGTGTTGGCGGGTGAAATTACCACCCACGCTAATGTCGATTACATCCAAGTGGCACGCGATACCATCAAACGTATCGGGTATGACCGCTCGGATTTGGGTTTTGACTATCGCGGTTGTGCCGTGTTAGTGGCATATGACAAACAATCTCCAGATATTGCCCAAGGTGTGAACGAAGGGCAAGGGCTGGATTTGGAACAAGGCGCAGGTGACCAAGGTCTGATGTTCGGTTATGCGTGTGATGAAACACCAAGCTTGATGCCATTCCCTATCTACTACGCTCACCGTTTGGTGCAACGTCAGGCTGAGTTGCGTAAAGATGGCCGTCTGCCGTGGTTGCGTCCTGATGCCAAGTCGCAAATTACTTGCGTGTACGATAGTGCAACTGGCTTGCCAAAGCGGATTGATACGGTGGTGTTGTCAACGCAACACGCCCCTGAAATTACGCAAGAAACCCTTACTGAAGCGGTGATTGAAGACATTATCAAACCGGTGTTGCCAGCACATATGTTGACTGCCGAAACCAAATACTTGATCAACCCCACCGGTCGTTTTGTCATTGGTGGCCCGATGGGTGATTGTGGTTTAACTGGTCGCAAAATTATTGTCGATACCTACGGCGGCGCAGCGCCACATGGCGGCGGTGCTTTCTCTGGTAAAGATCCATCAAAAGTCGATCGTTCTGCTGCTTATGCAGGTCGTTATGTGGCTAAAAACATTGTTGCCGCAGGTTTAGCGCGTCAGTGCCAAATTCAAGTTTCTTACGCGATTGGTGTGGCGAAGCCAACTTCGATCTCGGTGGATACGTTTGGAACCAATGTCGTACCAAATGAATTGATTGTGGAATTAGTGAAAAAACATTTTGATTTACGGCCAAAAGGCATTGTGCAGATGTTGGACTTACTGCGTCCGATTTATGGCAAGACTGCTGCTTATGGTCACTTCGGTCGTGAAGAGCCTGAATTCTCTTGGGAAGCGACCGACAAAGCCGCTGCTTTGCGCGCTGATGCAGGTTTGTAATTGACGGTTGCACGGTGTGAGTTGGCTGATGTTTAACGTATAATTGGCTTTCTTCCCTTCGCCGGGGAGCGCTGCGAGAGGACAGTTTCCTCCCAGGCCCGGCACCTTTAACGGCGCTCACCCATCAATCCGTGCCGGTACGGGTTGCGGGTGAACCGCATCCCTCCGGCCACCGCCTCTATGGAGTGTTCATGAACGCTGTGGCTGATAAAGATTATGTTGTTGCTGATATGTCCTTGGCTGATTGGGGTCGTAAAGAACTCAATATTGCCGAAACCGAAATGCCAGGTTTGATGGCGGTGCGTGAAGAATACCGTCACCAACAACCCCTGCGTGGTGCGCGTATCGCCGGTTCTTTGCACATGACAGTGCAGACCGCTGTTTTGATTGAAACCTTAACTGCCTTGGGTGCGGAAGTGCGCTGGGCATCATGCAATATCTTTTCTACCCAAGATCATGCGGCTGCTGCGATTGCTGCCTCTGGTGTACCTGTCTTTGCCGTCAAGGGTGAGACTTTAGATGAGTACTGGGAATATTCCCACCGCATTTTTGAATGGCCAGAAAACCAACCCGCCAATATGATTTTGGATGATGGTGGTGATGCAACGCTGTTGTTGATTTTGGGCAGCAAGGCCGAACACGACCGCAGCGTAATTTCGCATCCCACCAACGAAGAAGAAACCGCGCTGTTTGCCGCGATTGCCCGTCATTTAGATCAAGATCCACATTGGTACTCTAAGCGTCTGCAACATATTCAAGGCGTGACCGAAGAAACCACCACCGGCGTACATCGTCTCTACCAGATGGCCGAGCGTGGCGAATTGCCATTCCCAGCGATTAACGTCAATGACTCAGTGACCAAGACAAAATTCGACAACTTATATGGTTGCCGTGAATCGCTGGTTGATGGCATTAAACGTGCAACCGATGTGATGATTGCCGGTAAGGTTGCCGTGGTATTAGGCTACGGTGATGTGGGTAAAGGATGTGCTCAATCGTTGCGTGGCTTGGGTGCTACGGTGTGGGTGACCGAGATCGATCCGATTTGTGCTCTGCAAGCGGCGATGGAAGGCTATCGTGTGGTGCGGATGGATGATGTCTGCGACAAAGCTGATATTTTTGTGACTGCCACCGGTAATGTGTCGGTGATTACCCACGACCACATGAAAAACATGCGTCACAACGCCATTGTTTGCAATATCGGTCACTTTGACAGCGAAATTGAAGTGGCCTCGCTGCGTCAATACCAGTGGGAAAACATTAAGCCGCAAGTCGATCACATCATCTTCCCAGATGGCAAGCGTGTGATTCTGTTGGCCGAGGGCCGCTTGGTTAACTTAGGGTGTGCCACCGGTCATCCTTCGTTTGTGATGTCCAACAGCTTTACCAACCAAGTATTGGCACAAGTTGAGTTATTCACCAACGGTCAACAATATGCTAACCAAGTGTATATTTTGCCAAAACACTTGGATGAAAAAGTTGCTCGCTTACATCTGGGGCGGATTGGTGCTGAATTGACCGAATTGTCGGATGAGCAAGCGCGTTATATCGGTGTCGAAAAACAAGGCCCATACAAAGCAGCGCACTACCGCTACTAAACCATGAGCTGCATCTAACAGAGACAGCGCCTCGGCGCTGTCTTTTTTTAATCAAATCGCTGTCGGGGGATCTATTGATGAGCCAAACCAAACCCACTATCAGTTTTGAATTTTTTCCGCCAAAAACCCCTGAGGGGATGACCAAACTTCGCACCACACGGCAACAGCTGGCACAGTTTCAACCGGCTTTTTTCTCTGTTACTTTTGGTGCGGGTGGTACCACGCGAGATGGGACATTGGCGGCGGTGTTGGACATTCGTAGCGAAGGTCTGGCTGCTGCGCCACATTTGTCTTGTATTGGTTCTACCCGTGAAAATATCAGTGCCATCTTGCAAGAGTATCGTCAGCATGGCATCCGCCATATTGTGGCGTTGCGCGGCGACATTCCGTCAGGGATGGGGACGTTTGGCGAGTTTCGCTATGCCAATGAATTAGTCAGTTTTATTCGTGAACAGCATGGTACTCATTTCCATATTGAAGTGGCGGCTTATCCTGAATACCACCCACAAGCGACCACCGCCCATGCCGACATTCGTAACTTTGTGCGTAAAGTCGAGGCTGGGGCTGATTCTGCGATTACCCAATACTTTTTTAATGCCGATGCTTACTTTGCCTTTGTTGATGAAGTGCAAGCTCTTGGGGTGAATATCCCGATTGTGCCGGGGATTATGCCAATCAATAACTTTAGTCAATTAGCGCGTTTCTCTGATACCTGCGGTGCAGAGATTCCACGTTGGTTACGCTTGAAATTGCAATCGTATGCCGATGATACGGCTTCGATTCGTGCATTAGGGTTGGATGTCATCAGTGCACTGTGTGATCGCTTATTAAGCCAAGGCGCACCAGGTTTGCATTTCTATACCTTGAATCAGGCAGGCACTGTCTCTACTATCTGCCAGCGCTTAGGTTTGTAATCGATTTTGTTTCACCATTAGGAATTCAGCATGACACCATCCGAAGGACAACGCACCGCTGTACCGGTGTATCAGCAAGAAGGGGTAAAAGGGAAAGTTGCCGCACTGATTTTTTGGAGTCGCTGGTTACAACTACCGATTTATTTAGGTTTGATTGTGGTGCAGGGCGTTTACGCTTGGAAATTTCTCAGCCAGCTCTATCACCTACTTACCCAGCTCGATGTGCTCACGGAAACAGAAATCATGTTGACGGTGTTGGCATTGATCGACGTGGTGATGATTGCCAATCTGTTGTTGATGGTCACCGTCGGGGGCTATGAAACCTTTGTCTCAAGGTTGCGGGTGGATAACCATCCCGATCAACCAGAATGGTTAGATCATGTGAACGCCTCGGTATTAAAAGTGAAATTGTCGATGGCGATTATTTCGATTTCTTCTATTCACTTATTGCAAACCTTTATCAATGCTTCTCGCTTGGATGAGCATACGATAAAATGGCAGTTGTTCTTGCACTTAGCTTTTTTACTCTCGGCGGCAGCCATTGCCTACACCGATAAGCTATTGCATTCCACTGTTGTTGCTCATCATCCGCACTAATCCTGTGCTGGCGCGAGTGTGAGGATAACGCCCGCTCGCGCATATCAAAGAAAGTTGCTCTGTGTCTCGTCCCACTCAACTGATTCACGGCTTTCATGCAGTGAATGCCCGTTTATTTCAAAACCCCGACAGTATTATTGAACTCTATTGTGCCAATGGTCGTCACGATAGCCGGATGCAAGAAACCATTGCACAGGCGGAACGGGCTGGGGTGCGGCTGCATTACCTCGATAATGCGCGTTTAGATGGCATGACCGGCCATGCACGTCATCAAGGCGTTGTCGCACAGATTGATCCCCGCCGCCATTATTTGACTTTGGACGATGTGCTGGAAAACCTGCAAGAAGCCCCTCTGTTATTGGTACTAGACGGCGTTACCGATCCTCATAATCTGGGGGCATGTTTGCGTGTTGCCGATGCAATGGGCGCTCATGCTGTGATTGCGCCAAAAGATCGTTCAGCTGGGCTGAATGCCACGGTGAGTAAGGTGGCATGTGGCGCAGCGGAAGTTGTGCCATATATCACAGTAACCAATTTGGCGCGTACTTTGCGCGAGCTAAAAGAGGCTGGCGTGTGGATTGCTGGTACCGCAATGGAAGCGAGCACCGATCTATTCCATTTCCAACATACCGGCCCATTGGCTTGGGTGATGGGGGCTGAAGGCGAAGGAATGCGCCGGCTGACGCGTGAAACCTGTGATGTACTGGTATCGATTCCGATGTTTGGCTCTGTTGAAAGTCTAAATGTCTCGGTGGCCAGCGGCATGGTGTTGGCTGAAAGCCGCCGTCAACGGGTATTAGCTGTGTCGTAAGCCACAAGGAAACAGTGATAACCCACCACGAAAGCACACCACCTTTGGTGGTGGCTTTCTCTTTTTATGGAACGATCAATCGCATGACCGCACTTGAACTGCGCGCCAGTCTAGGACTCGCAGGCTTATACGCCCTGCGTATGTTAGGGATGTTTTTGATTTTGCCGGTGTTTGCCTTATATGCCCACACCCTTCCGGGCGGTGATGAACCGCTGTGGATCGGGCTGGCATTAGGCAGCTATGGCCTGACCCAAGCTTTGTTGCAATTGCCCTTTGGGATGTGGTCGGATCATATTGGCCGCAAACCGCTGATTTATCTCGGTTTAATCCTGTTTGCCATCGGCAGCTTAATTGCTGCATGGGCGCCGGATGTGGTGTGGTTGACAGTGGGGCGCGTGATTCAAGGGGCAGGGGCGATTTCAGCCGTGATTACTGCGTTATTGGCTGATCTGACCCGTGAAGAAAACCGCACCCGCGCTATGGCAATGATTGGGATGACGATTGGCCTGACGTTTGCCTTTAGTTTGGTATTGGGCCCGTTGCTCACCCGCTATATTGGCGTCCCCGGTATTTTTCTGCTGACAGCGGTGTTGTGTGTGTTTGCGCTGCTTGGGGTGTATTGGATTATTCCTAATCCAGTGGCGACCCGTTTTCATTCTGATGCCGAAGCCTCGCCAGCACGCTTACCTGCTGTGTTGCGCAATCGTGAGTTGTTGCGTCTGAACTTTGGGATTTTTGCGCTACATGCGGCACAAATGGCGATGTTTGTAGTGATTCCGTTTTTGTTAACGAAAACCGGCGGTTTAGATCATGATCATCATTGGCAGGTCTATTTGCCCGTGGTGGTGCTGGGTTTTGTGTTGATGGTGCCGGCGATTATCTACGGTGAGAAAAAGCACCGTTTGAAACAGGTTTTTGTGTTTGCCATTAGTTTGATGTGTATTGCACAAATCAGTATGGCGTTGTGGTTAGATAGCTTTGCGGCGATTGTGGCGGCGTTGGCATTATATTTTATTGCTTTCAATATCTTAGAAGCGACTTTACCCTCTTTGGTGTCTAAAATTGCCCCTGCCGAGGCAAAGGGAACGGCGATTGGTGTATATAACACGGGTCAATCGTTGGGCTTGTTTGTCGGGGCCAGTGTCGGGGGGGCGTTATATGGTTGGTATGGCAGCAGTGGGACGTTTGCGTTTTGTGCGGTATTGATGGTGATTTGGTTGTTACTTGCTATCCGTATGACGCCACCGCCTGCGGTGCGAACTCAGTTGTATCATATCGATCCTGATTTTATTGCGCGTCATTGGCAAGGGAATGCGGCGGCTTTGTCAGCGCAGTTGGCGCGTTTTGAGGGGGTATGTGAGGCGGTGGTGATTGCGGCTGAAGACGTGGCGTATCTTAAAGTCCGGCAGGGGACGTGGGATCAAGCAGGGGTTGAGGCATTGTTACAAATTAAAGCGTCTTGATGAGTAGAGATGTTGGATGGGAAAAGTGGCCGGATGTACGGCCACTTTTTTTTTGATGCATCGTTTGGTGATGTTAGCTTTGTTGGGACGGCGTAATCTACGGAATCAGAATTTAAATGTATTTTTTATTGTATAAATAATTTTTATGTCTTAATCTTACCATTTAACTAACACCAACTGTAAAACTAAGGATGCCATCTATGCGTATTACTAACGATCTTCTCCGTCAACAACGTTCGATTGCCGAAGCAACCGCACAATCTGACAGAACCAACTCAGACAAACTAGTTGCACGCATGGCAGCAAATATCGGTAAGGATTCTACGGCCACTATTCAGAATGCTATCAATCAACAAAGAAATAATAGCCGTAACTCTGAGATTGCTTTGTCATCAACCGCAGAAGGCGGTTTGAAAGAGATTAGTGACAACCTGCAAGGTATGCTTAAGTTGGTACAAACTACCAATTCCAGTACAACTTCTAATGATCGTGAGGCGGTTCAAAAAGAACTAGTCCAGTTACAAGACGATATTAAGCGAGTTGTGACAAACACCAGTTACAACGGCACCAAGTTATTCGATGGTTCGTTTAATGCGAATGAACAGTCTACCTTTGGCGCTGCTGTGTTCTCTGCTGTTGCCTCGACGAGTGAAATTGTTAAAGGTGTCTATGACTTAACAGTGACAGACCCTTCGAGTAGTAACCCTGCTGATACAGCGACCCGTTTGAATGATGCGATCAAGAAAGTAGATCAACTACGTGCCAATCTGAGTGATCCCCGCTCCTCGCAAGAGCGTCCTACCCTAGTGCCTGCTGCAGCAACGGAAACAGCAACATCTGCAAATCTTTTGACGTTGGAGGAAATACAAAAAGAAAGGGAAAGAATCAAAGGGGAAATGGGAATGGCAGAGAAACGCACTGCAGAAGTAATTTCAGGAAACCGTTGGACATATGAGTTGGGTAATCAACTGGCTAATGGAAAAAGTATTGACCTGAAGGCATGATACGGTGTTATTTGGTTAGGTTGATAGTTGATTTCCTCCCCGTTCTAAAGAGCGGGGATTCCTGCTGCCAGACGGCGAAGTGAGTGATTAGCTTAAGGCCCGTAGAACGGCTTGGGGTTCTTTGGCTACGACATGCAGTAATGCAAGCGCAGGGCCATGTGGTTTTCGATCTCCGCGCTCCCAATGACGAAGCGTACCTAACCTAATACAAAATTTTGCAGCAAATTCCATTTGCGTTAAACCTAGACTGGAACGCAGCTTAGCCACTGCCTCGCCCCCACCGCAATTTTCGGACCCGTCCTTCCCAGTCTCAAGACTGGCGAGCGAAAGCGAGAGGGCGGGGAAGAGGTCAATTAAATTTTAAACCCTGCTCATGCAAATCCCACTAAGGCTACCGCGTGAATTCCCCTGCTGCCTCTGGTTGATACAACACATCCAACACCTTAATTCGATGTGTATTGCCAGAGGGTAACGGCCAATCAATCTCTTGCCCGACTGACAAACCAAGTAATGCCGAGCCAACGGGCGCTAATACTGACAAACATCCCTCACCACCATCTTGCGGATAGACAAGGGTATAATTCATCTCTTGCCCAGTGCTGATGTTCAATAAGCGGACACGCGAATTCATCGTTACAACACCGGCAGGGATCTCTTGTGGATCGACAATATCCGCCCGATCAATTTCTGCCTCTAAGGCAACGGCGGCTGGGCTGTGTCGCCACTCGGCGTTTTGTAACAGCTTTTCCAAACGCAACACATCAAGGCTGGACAAAATCAGAGAAGGGGGGGTAGACATAAAATAGCTCCTCACACTCTGCCCTGCTTCAGGATTGAAGCGAGGTCAGCAAAAAAAGAAAACGCCCACCGCAAAACGGTGGGCGGATAAGACTCAAATCATCAAGGGCAGTGTAACAGTTTGCCTGTTGATTGGCGACTATTCGCTATGGGCAACAATAAATTGTTTCACCTGTTCGACATCTGCCGGCATGACTGTGATACGCTGGGGCAATGTTTCTAAATCAGCCAACCCTTGTGGTGCGGCGGGGCTTTGTTGTAGAGCTTCTTGAATCGTCTCGGCAAACTTCACCGCCTGTGCCGTTTCCAACACCAACACCGGCATCCCCGTTACCGCGATTTCACGAGCGACCTTGATACCATCTGCGGTATGGGTGTCGATCATCAAACCATCCGAAGCAAACACACTGCGAATCGTGGCTAAACGATCGGCGTGGCTGCTCTTCCCCGAAACAAAGGCAAATTGCTCCAACTGTGCCCATTCTGGACTGCTGCTGAGATCAAACCCACCCTGATCCACCTGCTGCCACAATTCCGCCAAGCGTGCTGGATTGCGGCCGACTAAATCGAACACAAAACGCTCGAAGTTCGAGGCCTTGGAAATATCCATCGAAGGGCTAGAGGTGACGAAGGTTTCTGCCGTTCCACGCGGACGATAGGCTCCCGATTTAAAGAACTCATCTAACACATCGTTTTCGTTGGTTGCCAAAATCAGCTTACCAATCGGCAGCCCCATCATGCGGGCGATATGGCCGGCACAGATATTGCCAAAGTTACCCGAAGGTACACAGAAGGCAACTTGCTGGCTGTTATCTTGGGTGGCGGCAAAATAGCCTTTAAAGTAATACACCACCTGTGCCGCAATCCGCCCCCAGTTAATCGAATTCACCGCGCCGATTTTATAACGTGCTTTGAAGGCGTGATCGTTTGACACTGCTTTGACGATGTCTTGCGCATCGTCAAACATCCCTTCCACGGCAATGTTAAAGATGTTTTCATCTTGCAAGGAATACATCTGTGCCCGTTGGAAGGCGCTCATTTTGCCGTGTGGAGACAACATAAACACACGCACACCACGTTTGCCGCGCATGGCATATTCTGCTGCCGAGCCTGTGTCACCGGAGGTTGCACCGAGGATATTGATTTCCTCGCCACGTTTGGCCAACACATATTCAAACAAATTGCCAAGCAACTGCATGGCCATGTCTTTAAAGGCCAGCGTAGGGCCATTCGATAATTCGAGTAACCCAATGCCCTCTTTTAACCAAGTGATGGGGGTGATATCGGCTGCTTTTTCTGGCTGTCGGGCATAGCCATACACCTCGGCGCGGTAGGTGCGTTGGCAAATGTCGCGCAAGTCTGCTGCAGGGATATCGGTTGCAAACAGGCTCAGAATTTCAAATGCCAAGTCAGCATACGACAGCTGACGCCAAGCCGCTAACTGCTCGGCGGTGACCTGTGGATACTGCTCTGGCAGGTATAACCCGCCATCTGGGGCGAGACCACCGAGCAAAATATCAGAAAAAGATTGGGCCGGTGATTGACCGCGAGTCGAGAGATAACGCATTAACCTAATGCCTCCAAACGCAGACGAGTGACATCACCACGCACCACTGACAAGGCAGTGATTTTCTCGAGTGCGGCACTCATGTGTTTTTCGAACGTGCGATGAGTCAGAATAATGATATCTGCCTGATCAGCGCCTTCCGCTGGTTCACGCTGCAACATGGCGTCGATACTGATGCTGTGATCGGCCAAAATGCGCGTTACATCAGCCAAGACACCGGGCTTGTCTTCGACGGATAAACGCAAGTAGTAAGCGGTTTCCACTTCACCGATAGGCAGAATAGGCAATTCAGCCAATTGATCGGGTTGGAAGGCCAAGTGTGGCACACGGTGTTCTGGGTCGGCGGTATGTAAGCGAGTCACGTCCACCAAATCAGCAATCACTGCACTGGCGGTTGGCTCTGCCCCTGCCCCTTTACCGTAATACAAGGTGGCGCCAACGGCATCCGCTTGTACCAACACCGCATTCATCGCCCCTTCAACATTGGCAATCAGGCGTTTTTCTGGCACTAAGGTGGGGTGAACACGCAACTCGACACCGGCTTCGGTACGGCGAGTGATGCCTAACAATTTAATGCGATAGCCTAATTGTTCTGCATAGCGAATATCTTCCGCTTTCAGCGACGTGATGCCTTCGATATGGGCTTGGTTAAATTGCACCGGCGTACCAAAAGCCAAAGCCGACAGCAGGGTGATTTTATGTGCAGCATCAACCCCTTCAACGTCGAAAGTTGGATCGGCTTCGGCATAGCCCAAGCGTTGGGCTTCAGCTAACACTTCATTAAACGACAAGCCTTTGTCGCGCATTTCCGACAAAATAAAGTTGGTGGTGCCGTTGATGATGCCGGCGATCCATTGGATACGGTTGGCCGATAAGCCTTCACGCACCGCTTTAATGATAGGAATCCCACCGGCAACGGCGGCTTCAAAAGCCACGGTCACGCCTTTTTCGCGTGCAGCAGCAAAAATTTCATTGCCATGTACGGCCAACAACGCTTTGTTGGCGGTAACCACATGTTTGCCATTGCGGATGGCTTCCAACACCAATTCTTTGGCAATGCCATAGCCACCGATCAGCTCAACCACGATATCAACATTCGGGTCACGCACCACAGCAAACGCATCATCAGTGATGGTGGCGGCATCGCCGACAACGGTACGAGCGAGGTCGAGGTTTTTATCTGCCACCATCGTAATTTGAATAGGACGGCCAGCGCGGCGGGTGATTTCTTCTTGGTTACGATTCAAAACAGTAAAAGTGCCACCGCCAACGGTGCCGATGCCTAATAGGCCAACTTGGATGGGTTTCATAGTATTTTGTGCGCGAGAAGCCCCGCCGACTGTCAGCGGGGAGGGATAGCATAGTATGCCGTGCATACTCTGTTTCTCGCGATCTCCTTAAAAGTAACGAGCTATCCTAGGTTAATAAATTAAGCGTGGCTCACGGCGGTATCGGTGCCGTGGCGCTTGCGATAGTGTTCTAAGAAACGGGTCAGGCGGGTCAGGGCATCGCGCAAATCATCGACATTCGGCAGGAATACCACACGGAAGTGGTCGGGTTGTGCCCAGTTAAAGCCGCTGCCTTGTACCAGCAAAACTTTTTCCGCTTCTAAAAATTCGAGAATCAGCTGTTGATCATCCGCCACCGGATAGATTTTGGGATCAAGACGGGGGAAGAGATACAACGCGGCTTGCGGTTTGACACAGCTCACGCCTGGGATGGCATTGAGCATTTCCCATGCTAGATCGCGCTGTTTAGTCAAACGCCCTTGTGGTGCAACCAAATCGTCAATGCTTTGATAACCGCCGAGTGCGGTTTGAATGGCAAATTGCCCCGGCACATTGGCGCACAAACGCATCGAGGCCAGCATATTCAGGCCTTCAATGTAATCTTTGGCATGACGTTTCTCGCCAGAGACAACCATCCACCCTGCACGATAGCCACACGCCCGATAGTTTTTCGACAAGCCATTGAACGTGATAAATAAAACATCATCGGCCAAGCTGGCAATCGACACATGTTTTTGGCCATCAAACACCACTTTGTCGTAAATCTCATCGGCATACACAATGAGTTGGTGCTGGCGCGCCAGTTCCACCACTTCGCGCAGGAAAGATTCAGGATATAAAGCGCCTGTTGGGTTGTTTGGGTTGATTAACACAATGGCGCGGGTGCTTGGGGTGATTTTGCCGCGAATATCGTCTAAATCGGGCAACCAACCATTATTTTCGTCACAGATATAGTGCCGAGGGGTGCCACCGGCAAGGCTGATAGCCGCTGTCCATAAAGGGTAATCTGGCGACGGGACTAACACTTCATCACCGCTGTCTAACAGCGCCTGCATTGCCATCACAATCAGTTCTGACACACCATTGCCGATGTAAATATCATCAATTTTCACACCCGCAATACCTTTTTGTTGGGTGTAGTGCATGATGGCCTTGCGTGCTGCAAACAAGCCTTTTGAATCAGAATACCCTGACGCATCGCCCAAATTGTGCATCACATCGACCACAATTTCCTCGGGTGCTTCAAAGCCAAATGGCGCAGGGTTACCGATATTGAGCTTGATGATACGGTGGCCTTCTTCTTCCATTTGTTTGGCGCGTGCCAAAACTGGGCCACGGATGTCGTAACAAACATTAGCCAGTTTGTTAGATTTCAAAATAGGTTGCATAGTGACTGACCTTATCAAAGCAGTGGCAGGAGTGGGACTCTTTGCCACAGAAACAGGGGGACGGCGACGTTGTTTGCGTTGTCGCCAAGTGGGCGCAGCATTCACTGCATAGCCATCATGGCAAGCATCATCGGGGCGGCGGCTCGCGCCGCAGTCGCTCGGGCGCAGGGGTTCAGGTCAGTCACAGCCAGCCAGCCTCGTAAACACGCTTGCATGAGAAATACTCCGAATAAGTCAGGTAAAAAAACGTGGCATTCACCTGCGTCAAGCAGGGCGCATAATCCTAACGCAATCTGTGTTGCGACGCACTAGGCATAGTGGGCTAATTGCATTAGGGAATGCGGCTTTCTCGTTGTAAACAGCCTTGTGCCAGCGATTCGCGACATAAACGAAGAAAATGTTGCAGGGCGGGGGTGAGGTATTTATCGCGATGATAAACCAATAAAAATTCCCGTCGTAGGTCTAACCACGGTGCCGCTAACTTGACCAGACTGCCGCGCCGAAACGCCTCACGCAGTGCCAATCCCGACACACACCCCAACCCAAGCCCCGATTCCACCGCACGTTTAATCCCTTCGGTATGTTCCAACTCAAGGCGGATGGCAATGGGTAATTGATGGGCGGCACGCGCTCGATCAAAGGCCTCGCGGGTACCCGATCCGGTTTCACGCACAATCCACGTTTCACGAGCAAAATCGCGTGGTGAGAGCTGTCCTTGTTTGGCCAGAGGATGGTCGGGCGCACAAAAAATTTCCAAACTGTCCCCGCCCCACGATTCTGTTATCAGCTCAGGATGATGACATTCACCCTCAATCAGGGCGACATCCAAGGCAAAACACAACATTCTTTCAACAATGTGCCGAGTGTTAGCAACTTCTAGGCTCACACGGCTGGCGGGATGTTGTTGCATATACTCCGCCACCAACCCAGTGACCAAATAATTGCCCAACGTTAAGGTTGCTCCAATTGCCAATGGTCCACAGGCATCTTGGCTTTTCATCAAGGCTTCAAGCGCGGCAGCGCGATCTAGCCATTCTTCTGCTTGTGGCTGTAAAGCATGGCCTAAGGCATTGAGGCGCAAGCGTTTTCCTACACGGTCAAATAACTGAATCGAAAACTGCCGTTCTAATTCACACAGTGCGCCACTTACCGCAGAAGGCGACATGGCAAGGCTTTCCGCTGCGCGGGAAATGCTCTCATAACGGGCGACATGAACAAACACTTGTATCTGTTTTAACGAAAAATGCATTAAATTAAGCCCTCGTGCTCAACGATGACCCTTACTCGAACGTGCAGAAAGTCTCGGAGTTTAGTCCGAGGTCAAGCGCGCGGATGCTAAAAGCGGCCTATCAATGGCATTTCTTTTGTGCTTCAATAACGGGACACCGCTCAAGGAGAAAGCCATTAGGCAATGAGTGGTGTTAAAAAAACCTATCAAACCCAAACGTGTTCGTGCTGTGGTGCAATACCCACCAGCAGTCCGAAAGGTAGGGCAAGTTTGCGAATAAGAGAATAGGTTTGCAGCGAATGCGGTGCAATCACCAAAGCTGCAAAAAACATTCTTGCGGCGGGACTTCGCCGTCTTGTAGAAGGAATCTCCGTTCTTTAGAACGGGGAAGAAGTCAAGTAAAGGATAAGAAAAATGACGTTGCCTGAAATTTTTGTGCTGTCTGGTGTGCGTACTGCCATTGCTGACTATGGTAGTGCTTTGAAAGACTTTGCACCTAGCGAACTGGGTGCACAGGTAGTGAAAGAAGCGATTAAACGCGCTGGTGTTGCCGCAGAAGACATCGACCACGGTGTGTTTGGTAATGTGCTGCATACTGAAGCTCGCGATATGTATGTGTCTCGTGTGTCATGCCTTAACGGTGGTATGAGCCATGCGTCGCAAGCCTTAACCGTGAACCGTCTGTGCGGTTCCGGTATGCAGGCGATTGTTTCTGCGGCGCAGATGCTGGCGCTGGGTGATGCCGAGTTGGCGATTGCTGGTGGGGCTGAATCGATGAGCCGTGCCGGTTATTTATTGCCAGCTGCGCGTTGGGGCGCTCGGATGGGGGATAGCAAAATGGTGGATATGATGGTCGGGGCATTGACCGATCCATTTGACACCGTCCACATGGGGATTACTGCAGAAAATATTGCAGCTAAGTGGGGTTTCTCCCGTGAAGAGCAGGATGCGTTTGCGGTTGAATCACATCGCCGCGCCGTGGCTGCGATTGCTGCCGGTCATTTCAAAGAGCAAATTTTGCCAGTGGAATTAGTCACTCGCAAAGGCACGACATTGTTTGATACTGACGAACACCCACGCGGTGACATCAGTGCTGAAGGATTGGCCAAACTGCGCCCAGCTTTCAAGAAAGATGGTTCTGTGACAGCGGGTAATGCGTCGAGCTTGAATGATGGCGCGGCTGCAATTGTGTTGGCAACTGCCGCTGGCGCGAAAAAATCGAGTGCCCAGCCGCTGGGTCGTTTGGTGTCGTATGGGATTGCTGGTGTCGATCCTGCTTTCATGGGTGAAGGCCCGATCCCTGCTGTGGCGCGTGCTTTGCAGCGTGCAGGGCTGTCAGTGAATGATTTGGATGTGATTGAATCAAATGAAGCCTTTGCTGCACAAGCGTTATGTGTCACACGCGGTTGTGAGTTTGATCCTGCCAAAGTGAACCCAAATGGGGGGGCAGTGGCATTGGGTCATCCGATTGGCGCGACTGGTGCGATTCTGACGGTGAAAGCGTTGTATGAGCTGCACCGTATTGGCGGTCGTTATGCGTTGGTGACCATGTGTATCGGTGGTGGCCAAGGGATTGCCGCGATTTTCGAACGCGTATAATCGTGTTGTGTGGTGGATGTGGTGATACCGCCGTATCCGTCACACCACCATCAAAAAAACCGCCGCATCCTTGATTGGGTGGGGCGGTTTTTTGTTGTTGCCAATTCAGCCTTTAATTAAAAAATCAAGCCTAAACCGCTAATTGCCGAGTGGATGGGCTTTTAGCGTGTTATCAAACGAATGAGTGGTTCCGTTTTCTGCAAAAACCAGTTCTGGTTTTGATTAAATCATCGGTATGCTGCCTGATCGGGTGCTCTCTGCGGCTGTGACCCAATATCATGGGTTGGGCGATTCGATTTTAAAACAGGACTAATATGGCTTACTCGGTACGACATTTTTCCATTCAAGGCATGACATGTGCCGCTTGTGCAGCGCGGTTAGAGAAAGTGTTGAACCGCTTGCCGAATGCTGAGGCGAATGTCAATTTTGCTGATGAAACGGCGCATGTCCGTTTTCCTGACCAACATCCCATCACCCCCGAACAAATCTCCGCTGCGATTGCGCGTGCTGGTTTCTCTGGACAAGAACAAGCAGACGATTGGCCGGCCCCTGCTGCACAAGAACACGCATCACAAGAACAGCGCATATTGTGGTTGGCATTGCTATTGACTGCACCATTCGTTGTTGAAATGGTGGCGATGCTTGTTGGGCATCACGGTGTGGTGCCTGCGTTATGGCAATGGTTATTGGCAACGCCAGTGCAATTTATTGTCGGTTGGCGTTTTTATCGTGGTGCATGGGCAGCGTTGCGCGGCGGTGGGGCGAATATGGATGTCTTGGTGGTGCTGGGGACATCGATGGCATGGCTGTGGTCGAGTTGGGTGTTGTGGAGCGGTGCAACACATCACCACGCGCTATATTTTGAAGCCTCGGCGATGGTGATTAGCTTGGTGTTGCTGGGTAAAACCCTCGAAGCCCGCGCCAAGCGGCAAACCACGGCCGCGATGAACCATCTGTTGCAACTGGCACCGGCGACAGCACGGGTTGAACGGGATGGCATGGTGCAAGAATTACCGATTGCCAGTTTATTGGCGGGTGATCGGGTCTTGGTGGCTCAGGGCGACACCTTGCCGGTGGATGGTGTGGTCGTGGCGGGACAAGCTGCGTTGGATGAATCGCTGTTGACCGGTGAAAGCGTGGCAGTAGAAAAACAACAGCAAGATAAGGTTTTTGCCGGTACTCGGGTGCAATTGGGTCACTTAACCATCGCGGTTGAACGTGCTGGTCGTGAGACGCAATTGGCAGCGATTGTGCGCCGTGTGGCAGAAGCACAAGGTTCCAAAGCACCTATTCAAGGATTGGCAGATCGGGTGTCGGCGATTTTTGTGCCGGTGGTGGTGGTGATTGCTTTGTTGACTTTTGGATTGACAGCTTTTTTTACCGGCGAATTAGAACAGGCGCTGATTCATGCGGTGGCGGTGTTGGTGATTGCGTGTCCCTGTGCGCTGGGCTTAGCCACACCAGCGGCAATTATGGTCGGAGTCGGCCTAGGCGCACAGCGCGGGATTTTATTTCGTAATGCCGCTGCACTCGAACGCGCCGCCCAAGTGGCCGTCTTGGCGGTCGACAAAACCGGTACGCTGACTTTAGGGCAACCGGTGGTGCAACATTGTCATGTGTTGGCTGCTGATTTAGATGAAAACACCGTCTTCACCCTTGCCGCGTCACTGGAGCAAAATGCCACGCATCCCTTAGCTTCGGCGATTTTGCACGAGGCACAGCAACGTCAACTGCGGCTACAGCCGATGAGCGAGTGGCAAACGACAATTGGACAAGGGATTGCTGCTTATGATGAACAAAACACCCATTGGGCTTTGGGCCGTCCTCACTGGTTAATGTCAACGCCGCCGGCGTTATCTTTGATGCAATCGTGGCAAGAAGCAGGTTGCAGTGTGATTGCGTTGGCACGAAATGCTGAGATCGTGGCTTATCTCGGTCTTGCCGATCCTCTGAAACCGCAGGTAAAACACACTTTGCAACAGCTGGCCGCACAAGGGGTGCAGACTCACATGCTCACTGGCGATCAAGAAAAAACCGCTTTGGCGATTGCAGCACAGGCAGGCATGGCTGCAAGTCAAGTTCACGCTGCTTTAACCCCTGCCCAAAAAGCGGATTGGGTACAACAAGCACAGCAACAAAATCAGGTGGTGGCGATGGTGGGGGATGGTGTGAATGATGCGCCTGCTTTGGCGATGGCTGATGTCAGTTTTGCGATGGGCAGTGGCAGTGATATTGCGATGGAAACGGCGGATGTCACTTTAGTGCAAGGTGATATTCAACATATCCTCGACGCGATTCGCCTATCTCAAGCCACATTGCTTACCATTCGTCAAAATCTGTTTTTTGCATTTATCTACAATGTGCTGGGTATTCCGCTGGCAGCGTTTGGTTTGTTAAATCCGGTGCTGGCAGGGGCAGCAATGGCGTTGAGCTCGATTTCTGTTTTGACCAATGCCTTGCGTTTGAAACGGTTTCGTTAATTTCATGATGGGGAATCAAAGATGGAACAAATTCGTGTTCGGGTTGAGGGTATGACGTGTGGTGGGTGTTCGAAGCGTTTGCAGGGGTTGTTAGCTGCTGTGGCGGGTGTCAGCCAAGTTGAAGTCAGTCACGAACGTGGTGAAGCCGTTGTCGAGGCGGATTTGTCGCAAGTGTCATTGGCACAGTTGCACGCCGTGATTGAAGACGCCGGTTTTGATGTTGTATAAAAAATTTGTTTGGGGGTGGATGTGCTACGCTTATCCACCCTACATTGGCTGCACATCCGTGCAGCAAGCGATGTTGGATATTATGAGCAGGAACGATGTTGCACAGCAGGGCAGTCGCCCTAAAACAAAGTTAGGAGATCTTGATGGCGTTCTCTCGACACGAACTAAGGCTGAGAGCATTCCAGCGGGCCGCAGATGTTCTGTATTCGTTTTGGGAGGAGCAGAAGGACAATAACCCACGATCTGTGGCCGTTCACTCCAGGGTCTTTGATACGCTCATTAACAACGAATACATAGAGCTTAATCGAAAGGCGCCCGGGAGAACCTATCGTGAGCACGTTGTTCCATGCGCATACATACGCAATCTGGCATTCGATATGTACTGGCGAGGGCAGCAACCTAATGAAGTGGCGACGATGATAGGACGCCTCCTGCGCATTGCCTACATATCAACCGAGCAGGCTAGAGCAGTGGATAAACTACATAAACACACCATGCCGAATGATTGGGATTCTGAAACAGGCTCAATCCTGGTGCGGCTGGAAATCGCTGGTATCTCTATCGAAGATGCAATAGAGACCACCTAACCATTTGCTGCAGTTTTGTAGGGTGGATAAGCGTAGCGCATCCACCAAATCACTCTGGTTTTGATGTTATTGTATAAAAAATTTGTTTGGGGAGTGGATGCGCTACGCTTATCCCCCCTACGTTATTTGTTTCGCAATCTTTTTTTTCGGCAATTCCATGCCGTACGTAAACATTCAGATCACCAAAGGTGCAACACGGCAGCAGAAGGC
>NZ_ATVC01000002.1 GCF_000420525.1 Aquaspirillum serpens DSM 68 | reverse complement strand
GAATACAAGGCCAAGGCAGCAGGCATCGCGGTCGAATACGTCAACCCGGCCTACACCAGCCAGACCTGCTCGTGTTGTGGAGGATTGGGGAAGCGCTCGAAACATCGTTTCGAGTGCCCTCACTGTGGTCTGCGGGCGCACAGCGACTTGAATGCAAGTCGGAACCTTGCCCGCATTGGCGAGACTGCCGTCTCGCCAATGGCGGCTGTAAATACGCCTGATGTTGGGAGTGTCGATAGGGGTAACCATGTCTGCGCTTCACAATAAAGCCTTCGACTTCAGTCGAGGGTTATTTACGCCTCCTCCTTGTTTTGTTGTGCGCCATCCACGTGGTCAGAGCCGCTTTCCAAATAGCTGCGTAATGACATCACCACAATCACTGCGGTCATCGCAAAAGAAATCACAATCGCAGTCAACACCAACGCTTGTGGTAACGGGTCGGTATAGCCTAGGGCGGTGTCACTTAAGATCGGGGCTTGATTGATTTTCAACCGACCGATAGCAAACAAAAAGATATTGGTGGCATACGACAACAAGGCCAGCCCTAATACCACCGGAAAGGTGCGGCCACGCAATAAGAGGTAAATCCCTGCGGCGGTTAAGACGCCGACAGCTGAGGCAACTAAGGCTTCCATGAGGGGTCCTTCTGCAAGGGGTGGGATGGATCACAATCCATCGCCGCTTGATTGACGGGGAGGGCTTCGGCGCGACGTCCAATTTGTGACAGTTGAGACAACGCTAACATGGTGGCACCCACCACTACCGAGAACACGCCTGCATCGAAGAACATCGCAGACGCAATATGAATCTCGCCCAATGCCGGTAGATCAAGATGCAGCACACTGCTGGTTAAGAACGGATAACCAAATAACCACGAGCCAATACCGGTTAAGCCGGCTAATAACACGCCCGAGCCAATCATCGCATGGTAATCAAGGCGGATTTTCTGTGCCGCCCAACCAAAGCCACTGGCCATGTATTGCATGATTAACGCGACGGATACCACTAAGCCAGCGATAAAGCCGCCCCCGGGGACATTGTGACCGCGCAAGAAGATAAACACGCCAACTAACAACGCCAAAGGCAACATCACGCGCGCCGCGACGACAAGCATTAGTGGGTGCCGATCCGCCGCACGGGCTTGATCGGGTAGCCATTGTGCCAATCGTTTGGCTGCACTGCCGCCATGTAAGGCGCCATCTAACAGGGCAAAAATCAGCAGGGCAGCAATGCCCAACACAGTAATTTCGCCATAGGTATCAAAACCACGGAAATCAACCAAGATGACGTTGACCACATTGGTCCCCCCCCCACCCGGCAACGATTCAGCAAGGTAGTAGTCAGATAGGGTGGTGAAATCACGGGTCAGGAATGCCCATACCAATGTGGCAATACCAACCCCTGCGGACGTGGCTAACAAAATATCGCGCCCTTTGCGGCCAAAGCCACTTTCTTTAGGTGTGGTTTTGGGCAAGACATTTAATGCTAATAACATCAGAATCACAGTCACGACCTCAACCGAGATTTGGGTCAAGGCCAGATCGGGCGCTGAGAGATAGACAAAGCCGACACACACCACCATGCCAATCACCCCGACCATAATCAGGGCCAACAGTCGTTGATGATGTAACCACACGGTTAACAGACAACCGAGGATCAATAACAGCCAAGCGGCGATGGCGGTGGGATGGGCAGGCAGTAACTCGCGGCTACCGGCGCTTAAACTGCTATTCATAAATGCGCCATAGCCGACAACCACGGCTGCACCCACCATCCACGCCAAATAGCGTTGCAATGAACCATTGTGTAAACCGTGACTTGCCACCTGTGCAAGCTGCACCAAACCCTTGATCCAGACTTGGAACATCGCTTTTGCATCAGGATGTGGCCCTGCCTCCCATGCCGAGCGGACTTTGCGATAGCCGGCTAACAGACTCAAACCACCGATCAGGGCGATCACACTCATCCATAACGCAGGGGTGACGCCATGCCAAATTGCTAAGTGATACTCTGGTAAGGCTCCGCCAATCACCGCCTTGGCACTGCTGGCTACCAGCGCACCGGCGAAGGTTTGTGGAAACAGACCAATCAAAATCACCAAGCACACCAAAATAGCCGGTGGCAACCACATGCCGAGCGGTGGGTCATGCGGATGATCGGGATAGTCATGGCGTTGTGGGCCGAAGAACACATGCACGATATAGCGGAACGAATAGGCCACCGAGCACAACGCGGCGAGGGTGGCAATTATCGCCATCAGCCACGGTTGATCGAGCCACGCGGTATGCGCGACTTGCTCTAACATCATCTCTTTTGACAAGAAGCCATTGAGTAGCGGTACCCCCGCCATCGATGCAGCGGCAACCATGGCTAATGTTGCCGTGATGGGCATGAGATGCCACAACCCACCGAGCTGTTTAATGTCGCGGGTGCCGGTTTCATGATCGACAATGCCAGCATTCATAAACAAAGCAGCTTTAAAGGTGGCATGGTTGATGATATGGAACACCGCAGCAACAGCCGCCATCGGGCTACCTAAGCCCAACAACAGGGTAATCAACCCGAGATGGCTGACGGTAGAGAAAGCCAATAAGCCTTTTAGGTCATCTTTGAACAGCGCAATCCACGCCGCAACCAACATGGTGATCAGACCGGTGGTCGCGACAAGATAAAACCACTCTGGCGTTCCCGATAGTACCGGCCATAAGCGCGCTAACAAGAAAATCCCCGCTTTCACCATCGTCGCTGAGTGCAAATAGGCCGAGACCGGTGTTGGGGCGGCCATCGCATGCGGTAACCAAAAATGGAAAGGGAACTGCGCCGACTTGGTAAAACAGCCACCCAAAATCAGTAACAGTGCTGGCAGATAGAGTGGGGAAGATTGAATTAACTCACGGTGTTGCAACATCACGCTGAGGTCGTAAGAACCGACAATATGGCCGAGTAACATCAACCCAGCAATCAAACTTAACCCACCGGCACCGGTAACGGTCAGCGCCATGCGTGCCCCTTGCCGCCCGGCGGGGAGATGTTTCCAATAGCCGATCAGCAAGAAAGAAGACAGGCTGGTTAATTCCCAAAACACCAGAATTAACAGGATATTATCCGACAGCACAATGCCCAGCATCGCCCCTTGGAATAACAGCAAATAGGTGTAGAAACTGCCCATATTATCCTGTTTTGACAGGTAGAAACGGGCGTAAAAAATCACCAATAAGCCAATACCAAGGATCAATCCTGCAAATAACAGACCTAATCCATCAAGCATAAAAGAAACCGCAAGCCCCAGTTTAGGCAACCATTGCCAACTGGCGTGCAAGGTTTCACCTTGTAACACGGCGGGTGCTTGAAAGATCAGTAAAATAAAAGCCGCTAGGCTAAAAGTGAAAGTCGCTGTGGCGCAGGCATTTCGCCCTGCTCGTAGTAACAAAGCAGGAAACAAAGCACCTATAAAGGGCAGCATGACAATCAGGGCAAGACTCATGATTAGACTGTCCTGGCGTGTAAACAATAACCACGCAGTGCAAGAGCACTGCACAACAAGGGGCGAAGTATAACCGCCGCCACTGCTAAGTTGCTATCCAGCATAAGGCATGGCAGTGACAAAGCGATGGCAGCTGCTTAAGAGCAAACATCGCAGAAAGGCTATTTTTGTTTTAACCTTACTGACTTTAATTCTGCTTAAGACACGTTAATTATGCATATTCATATCATTGGCATCTGCGGCACATTCATGGGCGGCATTGCTGCATTGGCACGCGCCGCCGGTCATACTGTTACCGGCTGTGATGCTCAGGTCTATCCCCCAATGTCCACCCAACTGGCCGCACTGGAGATTGACATTACCCAAGGCTTTGCCGCCGAACAGCTAGATGGCCTCGATGCCGATTGTTATGTGATAGGTAACGTCGCCAAGCGAGGTATGCCAGTGATTGAGGAAATTCTCAATCGGGGTTTACCCTATACCTCGGGGCCACAGTGGTTGGCCGAACATGTGTTACAGGGCTTGTGGGTGTTGGCTGTGGCAGGGACACATGGCAAAACCACCACCACCGCGATGCTGACGTGGATTTTAGAAGAAGCCGGTTTAGCCCCTGGTTTTTTAGTGGGTGGCGTTCCAGAAAACTTTGGCGTGTCGGCGCGGTTGCCACAAACCCCACGGCAAGACCTCAACAGCCGCAGTCCGTTTTTTGTGATTGAAGCCGACGAATACGACACCGCGTTTTTTGATAAACGCTCAAAGTTTGTCCATTATCATCCGCGTACTGCGATTTTGAACAATCTTGAGTTCGATCATGCAGACATCTTCGCCGATTTAGCAGCAATTGAAACACAATTTCATCATTTAGTGCGTACCGTCCCCGGACAAGGGAAATTGATTGTTAACGGTCAGGCACCGAGTCTAGATCGAGTGTTAGGGCGTGGGTTGTGGTCGCCGGTGGAGTATTTTGCTGAGCAAGGCGGTTGGATGGCGGGCGAGGCTGATGCTCAGGGACATTTTAATGTGTGGTATGCCGGCATCAAACAAGGCCGTGTGGAATGGGACTTGTTTGGTGAACATAATCGCCACAACGCGCTCGCCGCGATTGCTGCCGCACGTCATGTTGGTGTACCACCGGCGCAAGCGATTGCGGCTTTGGCATCTTTCCGCAATGTGAAACGCCGCATGGAAGTGCGTGGCGTAGCCGCTGGGATCACAGTCTATGACGATTTTGCCCATCACCCGACCGCCATTGCGACAACCGTTGCCGGTTTACGGGCGAAAGTCGGTAAACAAGGGCGAATTTTAGCCCTACTCGAACCTCGTTCTAACACCATGAAATTGGGTACGCTAAAAGATGCGTTGGCCGCGAGTTTGCATGAAGCCGATCAAGTGTGGTGTTATCAATATCAATTGGGTTGGGATGCGGCAGCGGCATTGGCACCTTTGGGAGAGAAAGTGCGCTGTTTTGATTCATGTTCTGACTTAGTGGCTGATGTGGTGCGTTGTGCCCAAGCCGGCGATCATATTTTGGTGATGAGTAATGGCAGTTTCAACGGCATTCACCAGCAATTGTTAGACGCATTAACCAAGCCAAACGATTAAGCTAAGTTGGTAGTGGGTGCTCTATCGATTTGCCAGAAAAATTGCCAATTTGATATTAGGCAATTTTAAGTGAATTGCTGCCGTTGCTCCCGCCTATAAAGTTAAAAATAGCTTAAAATCGCAAAAACTATCCTTGTTTCCCGACAAGGATGCGGAAATTGGCTAATTTTCTGGGAATGTTTTATGCCCACTACCTATCGCTATCGTTTTCTGGCATCGCTAGCGCTGGCACACCATGCGGTTTGTCACCTCGTCAAACCCCACGCCAACTGGCAAGCAGAAGCCTCATTGCGTGAACTGGCACACCATGTCCCCGGTGTGATTTATCTGTATTTATTGCGCCCTGATGGCAGCTCTTGTTTTCCGTATGCCAGCGAAGGGATTTTTGATGTCTATGGGGTGACTCCACGACAAGTGGTAGATGACGCCACCCCAGTTTTTGCCGTATTAGATCCTGATGATTTAGAGCGAATTCGCCAATCAATTTACGATTCAGCCAAAAATTTATCAATTTGGCATCTTGAATATCACGCCCACCATCCAACCAAAGGCTGGATTTGGTTAGAAGGTCGGGCCACGCCACGCCGCCTAGAGGATGGTGCAGTGTTGTGGCATGGTTTTATCGCCGACATCAGCCGCCGCAAACATCACGAAGCGGTGCTGGCCGAACAAGCTCGCCAATTCCAAGCCTCAAATGCTGATTTAGAACAGTTTGCCTACGCGGTGTCGCACGATATGCGACAACCCTTGCGGATGGTAAGTAGCTATCTTCAGTTGTTAGAACGCAGTCTCAGTGACCGTTTACAAGAAGATGAGCAAGAGTTTCTCTCCTTTGCTCTCGACGGTGCGCGGCGGATGGACAGCATGATTGTTTCATTGCTGGAGTATTCGCGGGTTGGCCGTAAAACCTCGCCTAAACGGTTGTTGTCCACCCGTGAAACACTGGATGAGGCGCTGGCTTTTTTACAGCCCGATATTACCCAGTCTGGTGCGGTGATTCGCATCAGTGGTGAATGGCCCTCGGCTTATGTCAGTCGTGATGAAATGGTGCGGTTATTTCAGAATTTGATTGGGAATGCCCTGAAATATCACGAGGTGACAGACGTGCCGCAAATTGCAGTCGAGAGCCGACAGCAAAAAAATCAATGGCAAGTGAAGATACGTGATCAGGGTATTGGTATCAATCCTGCCCATATTGAACGCTTATTTAAGGTGTTCTCGCGTCTGCAAGCCCGTTCACGTTTTGAAGGATGTGGCGTCGGGTTGGCGTTGTGTCGGCGGATTGTGCAACATCATGACGGTGAAATCGGGGTGCATTCTGAAGGCGAAGGTCTTGGCTCCACGTTTTGGTTCTCTCTCCCCTTGCTGCAGACTGAAGCAGAGAAAGCCGAGGATGTGTGCTAATCCTGTTGCCTAGGCAGCTGTTGCGCTGTGTGTGGTGTTTGATGTTAGGCCTCATGGCTGTATTTACCCTGCCGGTTTACGCACAACCCGCGTTTAGTGATTTTTTCGATAAACATCCATTGGTGATGTTGTTGATTGAGCCGAAGTCGGGGGAAATTCGCAACGTCAACAGCAGTGCTTTAGCCTTTTATGGCTATAACCGTGAGCAAATGCTGAAGATGAAGATTGATGAAATCAACACCTTAAGCCCACAGCAAATTGCCGAAGAACGTCTGTTAGCCCTGAAAGAAGGGCGAAATCATTTTATCTTTCGTCATCGTCTACAAAATGGCGATTTTCGAACGGTTGAAGTGTTCTCTCGTCCTTATACTTTTGATGGCGAAGATTTATTGCTATCGGTGGTACACGATGTCTCAACGCGTCGTCAAAGCGAACCGGCTCTGTGGAATTATCAAAACCGTCTTGAACAGATGGTGAATGAAAAAGTGAAAGAAATTCGCGAGCAAGAACAACAGTTTTATAATCTGTTATATTTCTTTTTATTGTTACAAGCAGGCTTAATTATTTCTTTGTTGTATAACATCTATCGCCGCCGCCTGTTGAATGTAACGCTCAAGCAACATGCCGAGGCCTTAGATCACGCCAATCAAACTCTGCGCCGTTTTGCAGAAGTGTCGGCTCATCATTTGATGGAGCCGATTCGCCGTTTAGATAGCTATGCCCAGTTTTTGAATAACGCGCTCAGTAAAGAACTGAAAGACGAAGACAGTCTGTTGGCATTGCGTTTTATTCGAGAAGGGGCCCATCGTTTACGCCATTTAGTGCGAGATATTCAGCTCTATTTAGCTGCTAGTGAGCCGCGTGGCGAGATGCGACAGCAGGATGTTACCGAAGTCGCTCATGAAGTGGTGCAACGATTAGGCAACCAAATTTTGCAAAAAAATGCGAAAATCGAAATAGATGTTTTGCCAAACTGCGTATTAGATCGACCACGTTTGCGTGATGTGCTGAGTATTTTGATTGAAAATGCACTGAAATACACCGAACCCTCACGTCAACCCTGCATTACGCTCTCTGGCAAAATGACCGCGAATCGTAGCCAATATCGCATTGCGGATAATGGGATTGGGATTGAGCCAGAATATCGCCTACGGGTGTTTCGAGCTTTTGAAAGAGTTACGGTGCAGGATGACAACTCACACACCGGCGTGGGGCTGGCGATTGTGCAGCGCATTGTCGAAAGTGCCGGCGGTCGCGTGTGGATTGAAGAAAACATGCCACATGGCACGGTGGTGATTGTTGAATTGAAGAATACTTTAGGATAAATGATGTTAATGAGCCCACCACCGGTTGAAATTTTATTGATCGAAGATGAATTAGCCGATGCCCATTTAGTCAAGATTGCTTTGCGTGAAGGGCATGTTTTATCAAATTTGCATCATGTGTTAGATGGGGTGGAGGGGTTGGCTTTTTTACGCCGCGAAGGTAAGTATCAGGGAACCCCAACGCCCGATCTGATTCTGTTAGATTTGAATATGCCACGCATGGACGGTAAAGAATTTCTTCGTCATCTCAAGGCCGATCCCTCCTTAAATACCATTCCAGTGGTGGTGTTAACGACTTCTGATGTCGAACGAGATATCACCGCCTCTTACCAATTGGGTGCCAGCGGCTACATCACTAAGCCCGTTGATATGGAACAATTTATCCAAGCAGTGAAGCAAATAGAAAACTATTGGTTTACCTTGGTGAAATTGCCAAAAGTGAACTAAACTGCGCCGCTTTGCTGTGCAATACGGCAAGATACGTAAGGGAAGAAATGGGCGGGCAACAGCAAAAAAGTATCCATGTGTTATTGATTGAAGACGAAGCCGGTGATGCCGGTTTAATTCGCTTTGCGTTGCGTCAGGCACAACATGTGTCATTTCAAGTGACATGGATGAGCTGTTTGCGTGAACTACATGAATGGGAACAGAACACCAGCCATGGCGAAGAGATGTTCGACATTGTGTTGTTGGATTTGAACTTGCCCGATTCATTTGGTTTACAGACCATCCAGACGGTACAAACGGTGCTAGAGGCCGTGCCGGTGGTGGTCTTAACCGGCCATCACGACACGGAATTTGCCTTACAAACCCTCGAAGCTGGGGTGCAAGATTATCTCTTAAAAGAAAATATTGCTGCCGATCAACTAGAACGGGCGATTCGCTATGCCCTTAGCCGCCACGAATTAGAACAAGCCTTAGCTGTCTCGCGAGAACGGATGCAACTGGCGTTGGATGGTGCTGGCTTGGGAACATGGGATTGGACCATTGCCTCCGATCAGCTGTTAATCAATTCACGCTGGCGCACCATGTTGGGGTATCAAGATGACTCAACGATTGCCAATATTGAAACCACTGCGGCTTGGCGGGCGCTGATTCATCCCGAAGACCGTCCTCGAGTCGAAGCGGCACTGATGGATCATCTCGAGGGGCGTAGCCCGATCTATGAACAAGAATACCGCATGTGTCATGTCGCTGGACATTGGGTGTGGATATTCAGCAGTGGTCGTATTTTGCAGCGCGATAAACATGGTCAGCCGCTGCGTGCTGCCGGTATTCACCTCGATATCACACAACGTAAATTGGCAGAAATGCGTTTGCATCTGCTGCATACCGCATTAGAAGCCGCTGACAATGCGATTGTGATTACTGATACCGACGCGGTGATTGAGTGGGTCAACCCTGCTTTTGAAAAGCTCACCGGTTATTCGGTTGGCGAGGCGATGGGGCGTAAGCCAAAAGAATTGGTGAAGTCGGGCCATCAAGACGAGGGTTTTTATCGTGCCATGTGGGACGCAATTCTCAACGGCCAATCATGGCGCGGTGAACTGCTCAACCGGCGCAAGAGTGGTGATCTCTACCACGAAGAAATGACCATTACGCCAGTGTCAGACAATCACGGCAAAATTACCCATTTCATCGGTATCAAACAAGACATTACACAACGCAAAGCTTTAGAAAATGAACTGCGTACCTTGGCAAGCACCGACACCCTGACTGGCCTACCCAACCGGCGGGCCTTTATGTCGCGGCTAGAAATAGAATGGCAGCGTTGTCGCTGTTTTCCTGATAACTCTGTGGCAGTGTTGATGTTAGACCTCGATCGTTTTAAGCGGATTAACGATACCTATGGTCATGCCGGTGGTGATGAGGTGTTAAAGCACTTTGCCTCTTTGCTGCGCCACGAGTTGCGTTTGAGTGATATGGCTGGGCGGTTAGGCGGAGAAGAATTTGCGGTGTTGTTAACCGGTATTACCCCTGATGGGGCAAAGGCCTACGCCGAGCGGTTGCGCAATACCATTGCCTCCACCCCCACCCCGTCACAACCACCAATTGCGTATTCTTCAAGTATCGGCATTACCCTGATTCATCCTTGTGATGTCAGTGCCGATCAGGCGCTATTACGGGCAGATGACGCCCTATATCAAGCCAAAGCCAATGGGCGAAATCGGGTAGAGGCGTTGTTTGTGAGCTAACCGAGGTGTGGCGAGTGTCACACCTCGCTTGGGTTGATTTAGTCTGCGGTTTCTAGCCAACTGCGCGCACTGGCGCTGTCGTCAAAGTATTGCACTTCAGTATGGGTGAATAGGCCTGCGAGATGGGCGGCAAGCTTCATCCATGTGTCGCTGACCGCGACGGCGATGCGGTGGAAGTCATGTTCATGGGCGCGCATAAATTTCAATTCTTCCAGCGCCATATCAATAGTGAAATCCATCACTTGGGTCAAATCGACCAGCACGCTGGGCTTTTCGCCTTTTTGCACGCATTCCAACACTGCTTGTTCCATTTCCTTGAAATCATGCAGCGTAAATTCGCTAAATAAGCTGACGTCAAGGCCGTATGGAGTATGTTCTATGGTAATCATTTGGATTGTCCTTTGCCTGTTGATGGCCATCGCCAACGCTTACAGCATGGCGCGAAATTCACCAACAGGCAAGGGGGGACTTAGATTGACCAACTCGGTTTGCGGCGTTCGACAAACGCCTGTAACCCTTCTTGTGCTTGGGCCTGTTGGCTATTTTCGGCAGTTAGCGCAATCAGCCGTTGTTGTACCGCTTCATCTAAACGCGGGGTTTCTAATTCATGTAACAGCCGCTTGGCTGCTGCAATCGCCTGTGGACTGTTGTGTTTGATATGTTGAATCAGCATGTTAACCGTGTGATCGAGTTCATTGGCGGCGACAATCTGATGAATCAACTCCAGTCGTTTGGCTTTGCGGGCATTAAAGCGTTCGGCGGTGACGAAATAGCGGCGGGTGGCGCGGGTGCCGATGGCGCGTTGCACATACGGTGCAATCACCGCCGGTGCCCAGCCGAGTTTGACATCCGAGAAACCAAATAAAGCCTCCGGCACCGCAATCGCCACATCTGCGCAGGCAATTAACGCCAATCCCACCCCAAAAGCCGACCCTTGCACGCGAGCAATCACCGGTACTGGAAGTTGGTCAAGTCGTGCCAGTAAGTGTGATAGGGTGGCGGCTTCGGTGCTAAAAATGTCGGCATTGGCATGTTGTGACAGGTGTAACAGCCACTCATTTTCAAACCCAGTGGAAAAGCTCATTCCCTGTGCCGCCAACACCACGACCCGCAGCGCGGTTTCTTGCTCAATCCGATCTAAAGCCGTATTCAATGCTTGCATCAATGCCGCACCGAAAGGATTGTGAAGATCGGGCCGAGTCAGGGTGAGCGTCACAACACCATCTTGGCTGTGATAACGTAAAACCTGTTCCATCATGCGTCCTTTATGCAGAAAAACGGGCAATGCTCAGCAAACATAGCATGTCTGCACCCACGCAATGATGAAGAAATCATGTCAAATCGGCTGGTGGATATCCCGTGCAATTTGGCCATCGACCAGATTGATTTCACGATCTGTCCGCGCAGCCAAACGGGGATCATGTGTCACAATCAAAAATGTCACCCCATCTTGTTGATTGATGCTGCGCATCAGTTGGAATACTTCATCGGCTGTTTGACTGTCTAAATTGCCGGTTGGCTCATCGGCCAACACCAGACGCGGTTGATTGGCAAGGGCTCGCACAATCGCCACTCGTTGTTGTTGACCACCCGAGAGCTGAACCGGTTTTTTATGGGCGTGGGCAGCAAGACCCACACGCTCAAGCAAAAACAGGGCCCGTTCTTCCATCGCCCGAGTGCGTTTTCCCTGTCCAGCAAACATTGGCATCAGCACATTTTCCATCGCGCTAAACGCCGGCAGCAGATGATGAAACTGAAACACAAAACCAAGATAGCGATTGCGTAATGCGGTGCGTTGGTTATCGTCAAGTGGCGAAGTGGCTTGTTCGGCAATCAGCAATTCGCCTTGGCTGGGCCGTTCTAATAGGCCCATTAAATTGAGCAAAGTCGATTTACCCGACCCTGACGGCCCTGTTAAAGCAACAAATTCACCCTCTTGCAGGCTGAAATCAATGCCGTGTAATACCTCAACAATGGGGGCATTGCCTCCGCCGTATTGTTTACGAATCGCCTGTAGTTCTAGCACGTTAGCCATAGCGAATCGCCTCAACAGGATCTAAACGCGCTGCTCGTCTGGCTGGCGCCAAGGCTGACAACACCCCGACCAAGGTGGCGGTCAACGCGGTACTGATAAACAGCTCTGGTGATAAATCAACTGGGAATAAGGGTGTGCCATCTGGTTGGGCTGCTAAGCGAGAAAAACCACTGGCAATCGCCGCACCAAGTAGAGAACCAGCGGCAGAACCGACTAAACCGACCATCCCGCCTTGCAACAAGAAAATCCACATAATGCGCGAAGAGGGGGTGCCCATTGCCCGTAAAATGCCAATCTCGCGTTGTCGTTGCACCACCGACACCACCAGCACACTGGCGATGCCGAATGCCACAGCGATCATCACAAATACCCGAATCATGGTGCTAGAGGCGCGTTGGCTGCGTAGTGCTGTCATCAGTTGGGCATTGCTTTCAATCCAACTTTCGGCTTTCAAACCGGTGCGGGCGGCGACACGCAAGGCGGTTTGGTCAGCATGAAATAGGTCATCGACGGTTAAATACAGCTCGGTAATTTCCAGCGGATGACCTAATAACGACTGCGCGGCGCGCAAGGGTAACAATACCCAACGCCGGTTGAGGTCTTTCAAACCGAAGTCCAAAATGCCACTGATGGTGAAACTTTCCTCGCGATCTCCACCGGCATCAAAACGCAGCCGATCACCGACTTTCAACCCCAAATCCTCTGCCAGTTCGACCCCAATCATCACCGAGCCATTCGGCAATGCTAATCGCCCTGCCCGCAGTTTTTCCTGTAACGGCACAATGCGCTGATAATCGTCGAGCTCCACCCCCATCAACGAGACCGATTTACGCACCCCGCCTTTGACTGCAAACGCTGGGCCACTGGCTAAGGCGGCGCTGTGTTTGACCTCGGGGGTGGCAAGGGCCAGATCACGACTGGCAGTCCAATCGCGCAATGTGCGTTCGCGTTGGGTGCGTTTTTGCACATCGCTTAACACCCATGCCTGATTGACCACCGCACGGTTATCTTCATCTGCGGGCCGCAACACAATATGGGCTTGTGTCGAGAGGGTTTTGTTAATGAGGTTGGCTTGTAAACCGTTCACAATCGCGGTGATATACACCACCACCGCCACGCCTAACGTTACGCCACTGAGAATCAGCACACTTTGAAAGCGGCCTTCTCGCAACAAACGCCATGCCACCGTCCAGATAAATTGCATCAGTTTGCCTTTGTTGCGGAGAGGGGTTCGGCACGGATACGTTGTCCTGCTTCAAAAATCAATGGGCTATTGACGACCCAATCGCCGGCTTTCAAACCGGAAATAATCTCCACCCAACCACGGCTGCTCAGGCCAATTTTGACTGAGGTTTTTTGTAGCTGGTTTTGCTCAACCCTCCATACCCACGGTGCTGTTGCACTGTCGCGGATGGTTTCCTGCGGTAATAACAATGCCTGTTGTCGTTGACCAAGAATAATCTCGGTTGAAACCGTCATGTCGTGCTTTAAGAAAACCGGCGGCTGTGGCAAGGCCAGTTTCACTTCTAAAATGCCGCGTTCACGGTCAACTTGCGTCGCAAGTTCGCGCACTGTGGCATCAAAAGGTTGATCGGGGAAGGCATCCGCCACTACCCGCGCCGCTTGTCCAACTCGCAGCCGTGCTAGGTAACGCTCATCGGCATCCACCCGCAACTCCAATGGCCCAGCGGCAGCAAAGGTCAACGCCGCTTTGCCAGCGGTCAATAAGTCGCCTTGTTCCACCAGTCGCTTTACCACGCGCCCAGCTTGGGGCGCTCGAATCACATATTGCGCTAATTTACGTTCAGCCAGTGCCACTTGCGCTTCAGCTGCCGCAAGGCGGGTTTGTGCCAGTTGTAAGCTTTTCTGTGACTGATCGAGGGCGGCCGCGCTGATAAAGCCAGCACGCGCCAATTGTTGCTGGCGGTGGTGTTGACTGTTTGCTTCGGCAAGGGTGGCGGCGGCTTCGGCGAGATTGGCTTGATTGCGCGCCACTTCGGCTTGAGCTTCGCTGTCGTCTAATTGCAATAACGCGGTGCCGGCACTGACTTCACTGCCCTCGGCAATCGGTGTCGCTGCCACGCGGGCGGTGAGGGTGCTGCCGAGGGTGGATTCAATTTGTGCTGTAACCCGACCACTGGCCAACAGGGTTTGCGTGATGTCTTGTGCTACCACCTGACTGACCGCCACTTTGGGCCCTTGCCATACTCGCCAGCCTAATCCGGCAGCTAATACGATCACCAGTAGTACCAGCCATAACCACCACGGAAGACGATTTTGCATAACTTACTCGATGACAGAAACGTGAAAACGACCTTCAAATACCAAGGCAAGTTCCCCGTTAGGTTTGATTTCGGCTGTGAGGGTTAAGCTGGCGCGGCCTTTGTGCTGCAAGCGTTGCCAAAATTCGGCCCAATCGCTTTCAGTTGGCGCGATGGCATGCACCACAAAATCCTCTGCCACCGGTGCCAAAAACCGCTGTTCCGCTCGTGCCACTACGACAACAGCGCGCACCCTGTTAGCAGCTAAACGACCACTGAGATAACTCCATGCTGCTACTGTCGCCGCTGTCGATAAACTGCCACCAAAAGCAGTGCCTTGGTGATTATGGTTTGGCGCGAGAGGTAGCTGTAGGGTGAGCCCCTGTTCCGAGGCCTGTTGTACGCTAAGCTGCATGGCAGCGGTCAGTGGAATATGGTGGTGCAAATAGGTGGTCAGTGCTGCTGGTGTGGGCCAACTGCCTAAGGCTAAATCACAGGATGCGGTGGTATTCAAGAGGCACCTCGTTGCAGCCATGTGCCACGGTTATGCCACACCTCGGGAGCGAGGTAGCACAAACGCCACATGGCGAAAAGATTGGCAAGAGAAATAAACAGCAATAGCAGGGCAATACTATTGGTCAGCGCCAACAACGCCATACTGAGCGCTGCCGACACCACCATATACAGCCCATTGATAATGTTGTTGGCGGCGATGGCTTGGGCGCGGAAATCTTCTGGGCTGGCGGTTTGCAGCCAAGTGTAAAGCGGAACAGTGAAAAAGCCGCCGGCAATGCCAATCCCGATAAAATCGACCAAACTGCGCCAATGCGACGCTTGAGCAAGAAAATCGCTTAGGGTGAGTAAATGACCGGTCGGGGTAAGCGATTGCACGGAAAAATACAAATCTACCCCGAACACTGTCATGCCGGCCCCACCCATCAGCACCAAGCCCAACTCCAAACGCCCCCGCGATAGCTTGGCGCACAAAATCGAACCGATGGCGATACCCAGTGAAAATAGGGTGAGGATTAAGGTATAGACCGAGGCATCACCGTGTAAATGCAAACGGGTAAAGGTTGGCATTTGTGTGGTGTAGGTGGCACCAAGCAGCCAAAACCACGAAATACCCATAATCGAGGCGGACACCTCGCGGTATTGTTTTGTTGCCCGCAATAATTGTCGGGTATCACCGATGATGTTGTAAGACACGGTGAGATGTGGTGCGGCGGCTGGCGCAGGGGGGAGAAATAAGCTGGCAATCCAACCCAACAATGCCACCGCCAATAAGGCTAAAACGCTGCTGCTATCGCCATATTGCATCAACAGTGCGCCGCCCATTTGCCCAATCAAGATGGCAATAAATGTCCCCATCTCAATTAAACCATTGCCGCCTAATAGCTCGTTGCCTTTGAGGTATTGCGGCAACACGGCATACTTGACGGGGCCAAAAAACGTGGATTGCGCACCCATCAAAAACAAAGTGAACAGCAACAAGCCAACATGCTGCTGTAAAAACCCCCATGCCGCCAGCGCCATAATCACCAATTCTGCCACTTTGGTCAGTTTGGCAACGTAGGCTTTATCGTATTTTTCTGCCAAGCGGCCGGCGGTAGCAGAAAACAAGAAAAATGGCAGGATAAAGGCCGCTGAAGCAAGGTTGACAATTTGTTCCGGCGGCAAACCAGCAAAGTGCAGGCCGGCGTAACTGACCATCACCAACAACGCGGTTTTCATTAAGTTGTCGTTTAATGCGCCAAGAAATTGCGTTAAAAACAACGGCAAAAAACGACGTGAGGCAAAAAACGCAAAAGAGGTGTGGTGCATGGTTTTCGCCTATTTTCGCGTTGAGGGTTGATCGTCATCATCCAGCAAAATGCGATGGCCGGGGCCTTCCAAATCATCAAATTGGCCCGACCGTGTCGCCCACCAAAAAATCACGCCAATCACAAACACCAAGACAATACTCAGTGGGATTAACAGATACAGGCTTTCCATGATTCCTCTTTCTTGTTTAGCGGTTTTTTCGCTGTAACAGCCGCAGGGCATTGCCCACCACCAATAACGAACTACAGGCCATGCCCAAACTGGCGAGCCACGGGGTTAAATAACCCGATACCGCTAGCGGCAACGCCAACAGGTTATAGCCCACTGCCCACCACAGGTTTTGTCGCACAATCTGTCGGGTTTGTCGCGCTAAGTGCAAGGCAGTCGGTAAGGCGGCCAGTTGTTCTCCCGGCAAAATCATATCGGCGCTGGCGCGGGCGACATCGGTGCCATTGCCCATCGCCAATGACACATCGGCCTTAGCTAATACCGGCGCATCGTTCACCCCATCACCGACCATTAACACCCGTTTCTGCTGTTGTTGTAATTGGGCGACATAATCGAGTTTGCGTTCTGGCGTGGCCTCGGCTTGCCATGTGGTGATGCCGAGCTGTTGGGCTAAGGTCGCCACCGCACTGTGGCGATCACCTGACAACAGATGCAACTGTAAACCTTGCTGTTGTAACTGTTGCAACATCGGGGCAGCATCATGGCGCACCTCATCACCGAGGGCATAGACCGCCAACCATCCTTGTAATTGGCTGCCCAAAGCAACGACTGTGGCGTGAGCCGGCGCATCCCATGTGGTGTTGGGCATCGGGCCACACAATTCACTGATATAAGACAGTGTGCCCAACCGCAGGCAATCACCATCTGGGCTATATCCTTCCAAACCACTGCCGATTTGATTATTGACTTCTAACAAGGTTGCCGCTTCCACTGTGCCAACATGCTGTAATAACGCTTTTGCCAGTGGATGTTCTGATTGTGCTTCGAGGCCTGCCACAAGGCGATGGATGCGCTCGTCAGTTGGGGCGAATAGATATTGGCTGAGCACCTGCGGCGTGCCATAGGTGAGGGTACCGGTTTTATCAAACACCACATCGGTGATCTGCGGCAGGGTTTCTAGCGTATGGCCTCGGGCAATCAAAATCCCTCGTTGTGCTAAGGTGCCAGTGGCCGCAGCAAGCGCCGCCGGTGTTGCAAGCGACAGCGCACAGGGACAAGACACCACCAACACCGCCACAGTGATCCATAACGCCTGTTCAGCATCACGCTGCCACCACCAAGCAAAGGTCAACACCGCCACCACCAACAAAATACTGATAAACCATGCGGCAAAACGGTCGGCTAAGACGGCAAGGCGCGGTTTTTCAGCTAGGGCATGATCGAGCAAGCGGACAATGGCGGCAAGGCGGGTGTTTTGGCCGGTGTGTGTGGTGCGAATACATAACGGGCTGTCTAGGTTTAAGGTACCAGCAATCACCGCTTCACCTTCCTGACGGGCAATCGCTTGGCTCTCACCCGTTAATAAGGCCTCGTTTAAGCGGCTGTGGCCTTGCACAATAATGCCATCGACAGGAACGGTCTCACCGGCTTTCACCAACACCACATCATCAATGCGCAGGCTGGCGACTGTGGTTTCTTGGCTGTGCGGTTGTGGCCACTCGGGTAGGCGATGGGCAAAAGCGGGGACGAGTTTGACCAGACTTTCGGTTGCCGCACCAGCGCGGCGGCGTGCCATGCCTTCTAAATAGCGACCACCCAATAATAAAAAGATAAACATCGACACCGAGTCGAAATAAATACCGTGTTCGGTACGGCTAAAGAGGGCGTAGCTTGAGGCAATAAACGTCACTAAGACCGCAATGCTGACTGGGGTATCCATCCCAACCCGTTTAGCCTTTAAATCGCGCCATGTGCCTTGATAAAACGGCCACGCTGAATAGACCACCACCGGCAGGGTTAAAGCAAAACTGGCCCAATGCAATAACCACAGGTATTCAAAGGCGATTTCACCATCTTGTGCGATATACACCGGCACGGCATACATCATCACTTGCATCATTGACAGTCCAGCAACCCACAGCCGATTGATGGCACTTTTACGATTTTTTTGTGCCAGCTGTTCTTGACGTTCGCTGTCGTAGGGATGAGCACGGTAACCGATGGCGCTGATGGCTTGTAAAATATCCGACAACACCAACCGCCGATTGTCCCAACGGACGCGGGCACGATGGCTGCTGTAGTTAATTTCAACCGATAACACCCCATCCAGCCGTTTGAGATGTTGTTCATTCAGCCAGATACAGGCGGCACAGGTGATGCCTTCTAAAATCAGCGCCGCTTCGCGAATATCCGCGTTACCATCTTCGCTGTTTTCTTGGCGGACAAAACTGGCCTGCACTTCGTTTTGGTCGTACAGCTTAAGCCGTTCCAGCCATTCTTCTGGCAAGGCTTGTACCTTACCCGCCTGTTGCTGTCGGTGTTGATAATAATCGCCTAAACCGCTTTCAATAATAGAGTTGGCCACCGCTTGACAACCTGCACAGCAGGCTCGGTGGGTATGCTCGCGGTAGCGAACCGGATATTCGGCTTCTGCCGGAACAGGCAAGCCGCAGTGGAAGCAGGAATCTGACATGCTTGCGATTCTAACCGAAAAGCGCGCAAAAAAACGGCCCACGCGAGGTGGGCCAAAACAGGGTCAATTCTGATGCAATACCAATTAGTCGAGGTAGTCGTAACCTGGCAAGGTCAAGAATTCGACAAAATCATCGCTGGTGGTCAACTGCGCAAACATCGCAGCGGCGTCTTCATATTGCTTAGTCCAAGCCGCGCCGAGTTTCGCTTTCAGATCAGCAACTACTTCAGCGTGGAATTGTAAGAACAATTCTTGTGTCACTTTACGGCCATCTTCCAACACCCCTTTCGGGCTGCGGATCCATTGCCAAATTTGTGCGCGGGAAATTTCCGCCGTTGCCGCATCTTCCATCAAGTTATGAATTGGCACACAACCATTACCAGAAATCCAAGAGCCGAGGTATTGAATACCCACGTCGATATTCAGTTTCATACCGGCTTCGGTAATGGGGGTTTCAGGTTGGAAGTTGAGCAAATCAGCGGCTGTCACAGCGACATCATCGCGTTGTTTGTCGATTTGGTTCGGACGATCACCCAACACAGCGGTGAAGGCTTCCATTGCCACCGGCACTAAGCCTGGGTGCGCCACCCAACCACCGTCATAACCATCACCTGCATCGCGGTCTTTGTCCGCTTTCACCCCACCCAAGGCTTTTTCGTTGGCCACGGGATCGTTTTTAATCGGGATCAACGCTGCCATACCGCCGATAGCTGGGGCATTGCGCTTGTGGCAAGTTTTCAGCAACAACAGGGCATAAGCACGCATAAACGGCACTGTCATGGTGATCGCACCACGGTTGGCCAAGCAGAAGTCTTTGTTCGACTTGAATTTCTTGATGCAGCTAAAGATGTAGTCCCAACGACCTGCATTCAAACCAGAGCTGTGTTCACGCAATTCATACAGAATTTCGTCCATCTCGAAGGCGGCCAAGATGGTTTCAATCAACACGGTGGCTTTGATAGTGCCTTGTGGGATGTTCAGTTCGTTTTGCGCGAACACGAACACATCGTTCCACAGACGGGCTTCGAGATGGCTTTCCATCTTCGGCAGGTAGTAATAGGTTGCGCGGCCGTTGTCCACCAGATAATGGATGTTGTGGAAGAACGACAAACCAAAGTCAACCAGCGAACCAGACACGATTTCGCCATCGACAGTGATGTGTTTTTCCATCAAGTGCCAACCGCGTGGACGCAGAATCAGGGTGGCGATGCTGTCATTCAGTTTGTATTGTTTGCCTTCTGGGCTGACAAAACTGATGGTTTTGCGATAAGCATCACGCACATTGAGCTGACCGTTGATTTGGTTTTCCCAGCTTGGGCAGTTGGAATCTTCAAAGTCGGCCATGAAGCTTTTCGCGCCAGAGTTGAGCGCGTTAATCATCATTTTGCGTTCGACGGGGCCGGTGATTTCTACGCGGCGGTCGAGCAAATCGGCTGGCAACGGCGCAATTTTCCAATCACCGGCGCGGATTTCGGCAGTTTCTGGCAAAAAGTCGGGCAATTTGCCAGCGTCTAAGGCAGCTTGGCGAGTAACGCGGGCGGCCAGCAATTCGCGGCGGCGGGCTTCAAACTTGCGGTGTAATTTCGCCACAAATGCCAGTGCATCGGTGGTCAAAATCTCTTCATAAGCAGCAGGAACAGCGGCGAGGATTTCTACGCCTTCGGGAAGAGTAACAGCCATCTATTTTTCCTTTTTAGATTCTGCAACACAGCAGCCAAAGAGCCGCATTGTTTGCGCCAGTGAGATTCCCTGAATGGGAAATTTATATTGTGTTGCAGCATTGTAGTGACTGGACTCTTGGAAAGAAAGCACTAAAATGGCATTTTATATTTTACTTTTTGTGTGGTAATGGACCAGCTCAAGCAGTTAACTAGCTTTGTCAATGTGGTGAATCAGGGCAGTCTCTCTGCTGCAGCGCGACATGAAGGGGTAGTGGCGGCGATGATTGGCCGCCGCCTTGATGCCCTAGAAGAGCGTTTAGGGGTCAAGCTCTTGGTGCGTACCACGCGCCGTGTCACCTTGACGCAAGAAGGCAGTGCTTTTTTTGAAGAGTGCCAGCGTATTTTGAACGAGCTCAACGAGGCTGAAGCAGCGTTGGCGTCGGGGCATAGTCGAATGCGTGGCCACTTGCGTATTTCTGCCCCTGCCGGTTTTGGCCGCCGCCATGTCGCGCCCCATATCGCCAGCTTTCAACAGCAACACCCAGATGTCAAAGTGACGTTGAGCCTAACGGATCGAATTGTGGATTTAGTGGCCGAGGGGATTGATTGTGCGATTCGCATCAGTGAATTGGCCGATTCAACCCAAGTTGCGGTGCGCTTGGCTGACAATCGGCGGGTGGTGGTGGCTAGCCCTGCTTATTTGGCCCAGCATGGTATTCCCAAAACGCCTGCAGATTTGGCCCATCACCGTTGTTTATCTTTAGGCGGCGGCAGTCAAAGCCGAGGGTGGATTTTTCGTATTGATGGCCGTTTAGAAACACTCAAAATTTCTGGCCTATTGGAATGTAATGATGGTGCGGTGTTACACGATTGGGCGGTGGCAGGGTTTGGTTTGGCGTGGCGGTCGTTGTGGGAGGTGCGGGCAGATTTGGCCGAAGGACGGTTGGTGACCGTGTTGGATGCTTACGCCTCACCCGAATATCCGATTTATGCTGTGTTGCCACAGCGTAAGTTTTTACCGGAACGGGTGCGGCGTTTTGTCGATCACCTAAAAACCATCTACGGCCAAGCCAATTATTGGCCCTAGCCGCAGCGTGGGTTAGGCTTCTTCTGGCACATTTAAGGCATTGATGCTGTAACCACCATCGACATAGGTGATTTCGCCGGTGATGCCAGACGACAAGTCAGACAGCAAGAAAGCCGCAGCATTGCCGACTTCTTCAATGGTCACATTGCGATGCAGCGGGGAATTATCCGCTGCCATTTTCAGCAATTTACCAAAGCCCGAGATACCGGCGGCGGCCAATGTTTTGATGGGGCCGGCGGAAATGCCATTAACGCGAATACCATCACGGCCTAAAGAGGCGGCGGTAAAGCGTACGCTGGCTTCTAAACTGGCTTTTGCCAAACCCATCACGTTGTAGTGTGGAATTGCCCGTACTGCACCGAGATAGCTCAGGGTCAATAACGACGCTTGGCGGCCTTGCATCATCGGACGTGCGGCTTTGGCAAGGGCGGGGAAGCTATACGAGGAAACTTCATGGGCCACTTGGAAGGCTTCACGCGACAGACTATCGAGGAAATCACCTTTCAGCGATTCGCTTGGCGCAAAGGCGATAGCGTGCACCAACCCATCTAAACCATCCCAATGGGTGGCCAAATCGGTAAACACTTGTTCAATTTCAGCGTCGTTTTGCACATCACATTTCAGCAAAATATCGCTGCCGAAATCTTCGCGCGCCATCTTTTCGACTCGCTCTTTCAGTTTGTCGTTGACATAGGTGAATGCCAATTCCGCCCCTTCACGCCGACAGGCAGCGGCGATGCCATAAGCAATTGAGCGATTGGATAAAAGACCAGTAATTAGAATCTTCTTGCCTGCGAGGAAACCCATGTTTGTACCTTTTGAGGTGGTAAATTTTCTGATTATAGCGCACCCCGATGGCCGGTCTTATAATCCGACCACCGATTTTCAACGGATTTATTTATGTCGCTATCTGTAAAGCTGTGGCTGAAGCAGCCAATCGGCCACGTCATAGCGTGGTGGATGCTGGTGATTGGCCTGATAGTGAGCCCTGCGGCATGGAGTGCGCCAGCGGTTGCTTTGGGCTACACACCGAAATATCCACCGCATTTTTCCCATTTTGACTATGTGAATCCCACGGCACCACAAGGTGGCACGCTGACTTTACCTGCCCTTGGCGGTTTTGACACCCTCAATCCTTTTACCTTGAAAGGCGACAAAGAAGCCGGTATTGCCATGCTGTTATTTGATTCGCTGGCAGAAAAATCATGGGATGAGCCTTTTACTGTTTATGGTTTGTTGGCGGAAGACATTGCTTTGGCAGAAGATGGCTTGTCGGTCACGTTTCGCTTGAATGCCGCTGCACGGTTTAGCGATGGTTCGGCAGTTGAAGCGGCGGATGTCAAACACAGTTTCGACACCCTAACCCAAGACCCTGCCGCCCATCCGCGCTTTCGCGCCTATTGGAGCGATATCAAACAAGCGGTGGTGTTAGATAAACGCCACATCCGTTTCGATTTCAAACGTCGCAATGCCGAATTGCACATGATTATTGCCGAATTGCCGGTGTTTTCTCGGCGTTGGGGGGGGCAAGGGCAACTCGGTAAACAGCCTCTAACCCCGCCTTTGGCTTCAGGGCCCTATCTGTTGACGAAATATCAACTTGGGAAAAACAGCGAATTTAAAAAGAATCCCCACTATTGGGCGAAAAATCACCCAGTGCGGCGCGGCATGTTTAACTTTGACCGCATCCGCTTTCGCTATCTATTAGATGACACTGTGCGTCTGGAGGCATTTAAGGCAGGTGAGTTTGATGTGGTCGCAGAAAATATCGCTAAAACATGGGCGCGTTCGTATCGTGGCGCGGCTTTTGATGAAAAGCGGATTTTGAAACACACCTTCCCCAACCAAAACCCGACGGGGATGCAGGGGTTTGTGATGAACCAACGCCGTGCGGTATTTGCCGATCGGCGCGTGCGGCAGGCTTTGGCTTTGGCGTTTGATTTCGATTGGGCCAATCGACAGCTGTTTTATGGCCAATATCGCCGCAGCCAAAGTTATTTTTCCAATAGCGAATTAGCGGCACAGGGCACACCCTCGGCGGCTGAATTGGCTTTGCTCAATCCCTTGCGTGAACATCTGTCTGCTGCAGTGTTTGGCCCTGCCGTCACCTTACCGGCTTCACCAGATGCGTTTGCCTTGCGAAATAATCTGCTGCAGGCGCGGCAGTTATTGTTTGAGGCCGGCTGGTTGTTGTCCCCTGAAGGCAAATTGGTTGATGCACAAGGACGGCCATTCCGTTTTGAGTTTTTAACCTTTTCTAAAACCTATGAGCGGATTGTCGCGCCATATCAACGCAACCTTGCCCGTTTGGGGATTGAGCTGGCTATCCGCACGGTGGATTCGAGTATTTATCAACAAAAGCTCAATCAGTTTGATTTTGATATGACGGTGGCGGTGTATGGGATGTCGTTGTCGCCAGGGAATGAGTTGCGCGATTATTTTTCCACCGCCAGCGCCGATCAGCTCGGTTCGTTGAATTTGGCAGGGGTGAAACATCCGGCTTTAGAGCATTTGTTAGATCATTTTGTGTCATTCCGTGACCGCAATGAGTTGGTGACAGCAGCACGGGCGTTAGATCGGGTGTTACGAGCCGAGTATTTGTTAGTACCAAATTGGCACTTAGCAACGCATCGGGTGGCGTGGTGGGATAAATTTGCTTATCCGCAGCAACTGCCTTTGTATTATCAGGCTCAAGAATGGATGATTCATACTTGGTGGCAAAAACCTGAAATAAAGGGAAAACAGTAACACGCGATAAAAAGGCGGATGTGGCTTGTAATACCAATCCGCCGTTTTTTTAGACAATTTGCTGTATCGGTAATCCTGCTTAGTTTTTATGAATGCTAGGGCATATATCGAAGAAGTCTTTGTTTTAGTCGTAATAAATAGAATGAGTCAGTCATCGTTGCGTTATGCTTGTCTAGTCGTAATTCTTCAAAAAATGCTGAACACTCGAGAAGATGTTCTTCATTAAATTCAATAGGTTTACCCGATTTGTCCTTTATCTGTTTCCTCGAATTGCTCTCGAGCCTCAAACCTTCTGCACGGCTTGAAAATAGCCTATAGCGTTCGTTACGTCGGGTAAATCCCAGTGTACGATCAACTAACAAAGCACCCAATGTTACAACGCTGAAAATAGTTAAACCTAGTAACAAAATATGGTTTTGAGCAATAATCCAAGAAAAACCAGATAGTAAAATGCTTGAAATAAGCAGTAGGGCAATTGGCTTTTCTAAGTTTTCAGACCAGATTTTTCTCCAGTTTTTAGTTTTTTTCTCTCCTGTAGCCTGTGTGGTTTCTTTATTAGCAAACCACTTCCAAGGTAAAAGACTGCGTAACAGCAACAAGAAAAAGCTGCCAATCAGAATATGATCCCGATAGCCAACATCAAACAGCCTTAAGCTAAGTAAAAACTCATCAATTTTCTTGGTGCCAAAGTTTTCTGTCAGGGTAATGGCAAAACAGATACCAAAAAAAATCAGGCCCGTACTGGCAAAAATTGGGATACGACGAAATAAATAGCGTAACCAATAGCTTTCAGCATCTTTACTCTTGAGATGATTGCAACAATGCTCATATGCCTTAACTAACTCATCAAAGTTGGTAATTTGTTTTGGGAAATCTTTTCCTGCCATGCAATGCTCCTCAAACTGGCTCGAATACTGGCAAATGATTTCGGTGAAATTGCTCAATACCATACTGGCGCAGTGTTTCTAGCCAACGCTCGGCCACCGTCCGGCCAACGTGTTGCTCTAATGCCGCTTCACGCAGTAGCAAAAACTCTGTGCGCAGTGTGGTTGGCATGATGCCGGGATCGTCGGTATTCACCAGCACGCGGACGGGGCCACGCCGTAGGCCATAGAGGTTGGCTGCTGCGCCTTCCTCTAGGACGGATTCGTCTGGCGGGTGCCAGCGAAAAATTGGGTGCTCGGCATGTGACTTTAGCCGTGCGATATAGACATTAGATGTTGGGTTTGCTTCGATAATAAGCCCGAGTTTGTCGTACTCGGTTAACAACCAATCTTGTAGTGCGTGTATGAAATCCAGTTCGGCTGGGGTATCCACATCTTCCAAAATGTTTTCATCGCGTTTGCGGTCAACCTTGTGATGAAACCGGCCATGTGCTGCTGCTTCGTTACCCATCCGTACAATCACCAGTGGCGCTTCTTGCAGGGTACTCAACCATTCATGCCGTGCTAGATAAAGCTGGCTTGCTAGGGTGTGGTGCTCGCTCAATTCTTGATGATCGGGTAAGGCGCACAGCTCTTGCGAAGTAACTTGCCAGCTATCACCAACTTTGCTCAGCTGATAGACACAATTGCGTCGCAGCCACCATGCCTGATATAGGTCATTTGGTGTCGCGTGGTGTAAGGGCGAGATATTAAAAGCGTCAGCCGATGGTGTTTCACCTGTGGGCGAATTTGTCATGAGGTTTGGTACTTGCCACCATTGTGATAAGCGCCAGAAGCGGGCAATGCGCCGTTCGAATAAGGGCAATACTTGCTGTGCCAGTGGCAGTACCCCGCTGAGCATGCTGGCGTGATGCCACAGCCACACCAGATTATCCAGATGTTCGTCCAGCGGCAGTATCATTTCACCCTGCCGTGCCGCCCATTGTTGCGGTGGAATACCCAGTGCCAGTGCATGTCCCAACCGGTCGCCCTCGCGCATCTCGCAAAAGCGTACTGTCTCGTCGATGTGGCGCATGCCCGACGCTGGGTGGGCGTAGTCCTCGCCGGCATGGATGCTGAGATGAAACCCAATGCTGGCGCGCTCGCCATCCGGCCGTGGTTTGAAACCGTTGCGCAGCCAGCGCAGTACGGGCGCAAACCATTCGATTTTCAGCGCGTTTTCATCCCCCGCCACATCCAGCCCACGAAACCATCTGGTTGGCTGAAAGTGGAAATTCGGGTTCAGCTTGCCGCCCAAAAACTCAGGTGCATTCCAGCCGGATGTTGCTTGCAGGTTACGCATCAGCTTCTCAGCTGCTTCCCATTGCTTCTTGCCATCCGGCTTGGGGCGCTGGTTTTGCTTGTGAGCTTGCGAGCGTGAAAAGTGGGCACAGAATTGCCAACGCTCTAGGTTCTGCAAATAGCACTGCGCTTTACCATCCGGACTGATTTCATGTTCGCCAAAGATGTATGGCGGTTTGGGTTGTTTGAGCCCCGCATTCTTTGTCATTGGCTTAGAAAACTGGCGCGTGAATGCGCCAGAGAAGGCATCCGGCCCAGATTTGATTTCTGCGACATCAGCAGCGGCAGGCCACAGCCGGCGAAAATTGTCATGATTTTTGGGCTTACGCTGCATCGTCGAGCTGAAGTACCGCTCGGCAAAGCGCGTCAGGCCTTGCCCATCCATGATTAGGCTGCGGCGCAGCTGGTTGACCGTTTGCCAGAAACACAAGATGGCGATGCGCTGCAACGGATGTGTACTTTGCTCGTTATAGCGCCGGCAAAGGTAGAGGTATAACCACAGCCAGCGATTGGCCTCGCCACGCTCCATCGCCTGTGCAAATTCACCCAGTAGCCAGTTGGCACTACATATGTCGGTTGCACACAAGCTATCTGCCAATAATCCCCAATCTGGCATGCATAAGTTATGTTGCATTAAATCCGTTAGATGTTCTGAGATTTGTAACCAAACTTGTTGGTTTATTGCTGTTTCGTCCTGTGCCGCCTGTGTTGTCGGTTCTAGCAACAACACCAGTAATTGCCGAGCACGTTGCAACAAGGGTTGCAGTCTGTCGTGTTGTTCGCGCTGCCACAGGTTCGGCTTTTTGTCGGGTTTTAGCTCACCACCCGCCAGCAGGTAGTCATCGAGAATCGCGCTATCTGCAGTAACGCCCCAGAAATGTACATGCCCTTCGGCAAATGGCAATGAAGGGTTACCTTGTGGGGCAAAAAAGGCGGTTTGGGCGGACACCACGCGGCGAATGTCGTGTGCCTGTGGCTGAGGCATATCATCCAGCCACCGCGCCAAATGCCAGCCCGCGAGCAAGGTTGGGTCTAGGCCTGCTGCTAAGCGTACATAGGCTTGTACCTCGCCTTCGCGGTAGCACAGCAAGTCGCCATTGCGTTGCATTAGCCGTTGTTGCAACTCATCTAGCCACGGCAGGGTGGGTGTCAGCAGTAAATCACCATCGAGCATGCGGCCCATCAGCTGGCGCACATCGGTTAGGCGATGTTCACGCGGATATCGGGCTTCGACACCTTCAACCAGTAAATGATAGAACTCTGCTTGTAGCCGATGCCAACGATCACTTTCGAGGTCATTCGTTAGTTGCAGCCTATCCCACAGCCACGTGGCTAATTTGTCATCGCTAAAAAAACACTCAGCGGCGTGCTCGGTTAAAGTACGTTGGAGCATTATTCTGGACTCTGATCTGGCGGTTGCTGTTGATCAAACTCTGCACAAGTTTGTTTAAACCATGTAGTCCATTCAGTATCTGGAAATATACATCGTGTTTTTTTCATTATTTTATGTTTTCTGGTTTCTTAAGATTGCAAGCTTTTTGCACGAATGTATGTCTGTTGAGTTGATCTGTCTTTATTCCGGATTTTTAACAAAAAATCATTGTTTATAATTCGGCTGTTATTTTATCAATGAGATCTTTCAAGGGATGATATGCTAATGCGTCAGTGATGGTTCTGGTTTTGATACCAAATTTATGACGTGCTTTGGCTATCTTTAATTCATCTTTATTTCCCACCAGTTCATCTGCACTTTCTAACAGTTCGATATGCTTTCTATGTGGAGCAAGGTGTCCAATGTTCATGTTGAAGTGAATATTGGATTCAAAATCTTTAGCTTTACGTAAATCAACATCTGTAATTAATTCAGGTAAACCAAACAAACGGCCTTTCTCGAAGCTACCAAATGCAGACCAAGTTGCATAAAAAACCAACCCTATCTTATTAAAAGCTGCCTCTAAGTTTAATCCATACGAACCTAATCTATCTGAGTAGTTTCCGTTGTCAGAAACCATTAAATAAACCTTCTTGAATACTTTGTAAATTAACCAAGGTGAGATGTCTAGCTTATCAATACAATAACTTTCTCTCCAGTTTTTAATATTTAATTGTAGATCGTTTAGTGATTTTAGTATGTCTTTTTCTTTTTTATATTCTTTATAATCCACTAAATCCCTAATATAATCTTGTTTTGAGATTGTGATCTCCTGAGCTTGAGATTTTGCAGAGAAAAATGGTGCTGAGTTGAGAATTCTTTGTAAGTCGCTTAATTCTACTTCACCAACCAAACTCCCAATAATCAGCTCGAAGATACGACCGATGTTCAGAACAACACTACACTGTGGGAGCTGATAGATGTAATACTCTGGTAGCAAATTCAACAATAGCGCAGCATTAGGTGCGAAGTTTTCATCGAAATCTTCATGGGTCGCAGTAAGTTTTGTTTGCAAATCTTGATTGGTGCTACAACCAACCTCTAATACAGGGTATGGCAGAATGGTTTTTGAGCTTGAAAGATCGGGAAATAATAATTCTGGAAGCGTTGTTAGCGGATCTTTCCAACTTGATAAGTCATGCCTTTTTTCAAAACGCTGATAGTTTGGGGAACTATGCCAGAGGGGCTGGAATAGGGCAGTATCAAATATGCTGCCTCTATGTTCTCCGGCAGGTGTATTACGCCATTGCTGCCAATATTCCTGTGCTTGTAAAACCAGAAAGACTGGCCCTGCTTCTGTCTCAAACTGAAAGTGATTTTTTAGACTGGCAGTCCACTGTTGGCGGTCAAGCTGAATCCAATCATTTGGTACATCCATTGGCTGTTTAGCCAATTCAGTCGCAAACGTGGCATAGGCGGGGTTGTAATCACGTTTTACTTCCTTGTGTTGCTCTTGATATGCTTTTTCAAATGCTTCCATTACTTCTTCTGGTACATCGGGCATTTGCCATGCCCGTTTTACCTGTAAAGCCGAACTTGCCTCTTTAACCCGTTTTGGCAGCGCAGGGATTAAATCTTGACACCGATTTAAGAGCTGGGTTAGTGCTCGCACTGAAGGAATCGGCAACGGTAACTGACTATCTTCAAGTCCATTGACCGGCCCACTCAAAAAAATCTCTAGCCAAGCGATAAAGTTACGCAGTGGCATGACTTCTTTTTTCTCTCCATCACCCAGATAAATATCTTTTTCCTGCCAATACTGACTGACTTCCGGCATGGTCAAACGTCGCGGGAATGGCAGGATTTTGCGCTGATACTCTGCGGCCAACTCTACGGCTGTTTCATAAGCGGCTTCAGAAAGATGCTTGGAGTCTTTGGTCAGGCGGCCATGAAAGTCGCGCCAAGTGACTTCGTTATACAGTTCACGGTCGCCACTGACGATGGGAAGAACATAAGGTGTGGCCAAATAACGGCGCACGATTTCCAAATTTTCAAAGGCACGGTTCAGCGAGGTATCGACATCATCAATCGGTAAAATCAACAGCTTTTTACCTAGCAGACTCAGCACTTCGCGAAAAAAATCCTGTACGCAATCCGCCAGATGCTTGTTGCTATACATGGCTCGTATTTTATCCATGCCATGATAGTTTTTTTGTGTCTCTATCGATTCCAACGACTGGGCGAGTTTCTCCAGCGTCTGATTCAAGTTGCGGGCCTTGTTCGGCTCTTTTCTTTGCGCTTCTTTAACATCTTTGTCGTGCAGCACAGCGGCGACGATGATGTGCAAAAACAATGATTCACCCTCTTCCAACAAGGTGGGGTCGATAGGATCGAACAAATGCACATCTTTTAGTACATCTCGCTCTTTCAGATAACTTTTCAGATTGACCAATACGGCGGTTTTGCCCGTCCCTCGTGCGCCATCAATCGAGATGGCATTGTGCTCACGTAGCTGGTTCAGCGATTGGCCTTTGGCAGCCTCTGCCTTTTTTACAGCTTCTTCGATCATCCGCGCTAGCGGCTCGTACACTTCATCGCGTGGCAACAGGGTATCTGCATCAGGCAACACAGCACTTTCGCTGGCGTTGAGGGGAATGTATCTTTTCATTTTTCCGTCTTAACTTTTCAAAGCGATTATCTGATATGACATAAACAAAATCATACCATGAACATTCTTTTTATTGAATTTTGATAGATGTTAGAAATTTTCTTATATTTATGTTTTTGATTTTGTTAAATATTTTTGCATTTTTTAGTCATTTGTCTTTTTTTGTTGTGCTGCATATCCTAAACCACAGTTTAGGCGTAAGATGGCTTTCTTTGTTTAACCAGTAGAACGTTATGCCTAATCTGACGCAAAACGTGAAAGAAAATGGAGTGACGTTGGCATTGTTGGCCTACGTTATTTGGGGATTGTTTCCACTCTATTGGAAACCGCTTGCCTCGGTGCCTGCACTGGAAATCCTTGCTCACCGCATTATTTGGTCGGCTTTATTCCTATTCCTTATTTTAGGTTGGCGTAAGCAATGGGCGTGGTTGACCCAGCTCGACCGTAAAACCCTGCGTGCCTTTACTTTTTCCTCTGTTTTATTAGCGACCAATTGGCTGATTTATATTTGGGCGGTGAACGCCGGCCATGTCGTGGAGGCCAGTCTGGGCTATTTCATTACACCGTTGCTTAATGTGGCATTGGGCGCGGTGGTGTTGAAAGAACGCCTGCGCCGCCCGCAACAGATGGCGGTGTTATTGGCGATGATTGGTGTGGCGTGGATGGGCTGGCAAGCGGGGGTGCCGCCGTGGATTGCATTGGCGATTGCTGCTAGTTTTGGCGCGTATGGTTTGTTGCGCAAAGTCGCTCGACTTGGCTCGTTAGAAGGATTGGCATTAGAAACATGGCTGATTGTGTTGCCGGCCTTGGGCTATTTATTGTGGCAAGAATGGCAAGGCACGGCGATGTTCGGTGCGGCGGTGTCGTGGCAGGTCAATAGCTTGTTGGTGGGGGCGGGTGTGGTAACGGCGGTGCCGTTATTGCTGTTTGCCGCCGCCGCCCGACAGCTCGATTTAGCCACATTGGGCTTGTTGCAATACCTTTCGCCAAGTATTCAATTCACCCTCGGTGTCTTGGTGTTTGGTGAAGTGCTTGATGCAGGTCGGCTAACTGGCTTTGTTTTGATTTGGGCTGCGTTGCTGGTGTCTAGCGCCGAAGGACTGTGGCGGCGGCGGTATGGGTGGACTTAATCATGAGTTGTTTTATTGAAATTAAGTCGGGGCAGGATTCGACGCTGGGGAGTCGCTTGTATCGGTGATGCTGTGTGGTCAGTAGATTGGACACACATCGTTGGATGGATAAAACCGACATACAGCCCATAAGGTTTCCCGATCGCCATCAGGGTTTCCAGTGTCGGATTCGCTTCTCCTCGTTCAAGTCGGGCAATTTGCGGGGTGCTCAACCCGACTAACTTAGCAAACTCGCGCTGATTGAGACCTAACGATTCTCTAATCCAGCGTGCTGCTTCAGCAACCGTCGGTTGTGATTGTGCAAGACGAGCCACTAACGTTTGTCGAAGTATCTGTAGTGCTTCTGGCGATTTTTTAGCGTAACGCATCAAAGACCTTTAAAACAGTTTGGAAACGTTGATGGCAAATAGATGTGCGTGGATCTAAATCTAATTGCATAAATTCGGCATAGGTTTCTGCTAATCGGGGCTGCCATTGTCCCAACTGGCTACGTAATGCCTCTGTGTTTTCTATACCAATAATATCCGGTAACCAGCGATGAAATAAGCATGGCCACTGGATGTGATTTCCTAGAGGAAATTGTCGCCATAATGTAGCGCGTGCTGGAGGATCATCGGCAAGGAACATCGGAGAAAAATCAAATAAGGGTGTGAGCTGAATACCCTGCTGACCAAGAAAAAATGCGGTGTTACGGCCATGGTTGTCTTCTACACGTAGGCAATAGCCTAAAATATCTCTTTGTAGATATTCGAGCAGATCTATCCCAAGCCATGAGATGTCTGCATGTTTTATCCATGTCTCAATAATATCTTCGTATCTCAGTGACTGCGCATGAGCAGCAATACCCAATAAACTAAAAACACTTTCAACCGCACGACGATGCACACCATGATTTTTTAAGACGCGGTCGAAACGTGGAATAAATAGTAACCCCCCAGCCATAAAGGGCTCGCCATGAACATTGAGGCCTGCTTTTTTAGCCAATTGCAGCCAGTAAAGTTCATGTTTCAGTAAATTGGCATCACGTTCATTGCGCGGTATTTTAATGAGATAGTGTGCTATTGCTTCATCGTCTGGCACAAGAATATCTGCATAATATAGCGCATCACCTTTTTGAGTGATCCACAGCTTGGCGGCTTGTCCTTGTGTGCTTGTTCCCGCCACAAGTGTGCCATGTGTTTGTGCATACTCAATAAAATCAGCATCATGGCGTGACATGTCTTCTAACTGCCATCCCTGATTGGTTTCTGGTAGTTGCATGAGCAGCCAATTATGCGCTTGTGCAACTCGTAGATTGCCGACAGGATTGCTGGCACCAAGTGCTAAAAGAGTGGAGTCGTTATGTGGACCATCTGGTTGAGGTAGTTTTTGCTGCACAACCAGTAGCTCGCGACCAAAACCACTCGGTAAGATATCGAGTAAAAATGGTGGCCAGTGGGGAAGGCGTTGATGGTGAAATGAAACTGGTAGGTTGGCAGATAACGCAGGCTCACCTTTCGCATCCAGATAAGCGAGAGCGTATTCTGGTAGATACTCCACAATACAAGCAGATGAAATACCGTGTTGTGGTGTTTCGATGGTGAGATTTGCAGCCGCTTGCCAAGTGCCAGCAACAAATTTTTCTAAAAGAAGTTGCATTGAAATACTTTATGATCTCATAAAGGCAGTATAAGCCCTGTTTTGAGATAATAAAATATCTCTTTAACGATTGACCTTAGGTTTCACCTGTTGAATGCGCAGGCGAAATGGATAGCTGCCCTGATGAGGGAGGGGGTTGAGTTCATCTTCAAAGGTATAGACTCGCAACAGATATTTTCCCTCTTCTGGCAGTGTGCCCCACCAATCGCGGGTATCGGGCACTACCAATGCGCTTTTCTCAATCTGCCACAACAGAAAATACACACGGCTATCTGAGCCTTGTAGTGAAATGCGTAATGCTTGCCCTTCATTGCCTTGAAACGTGTAATCCTGCACCCGTCCCTGACTCACGCTGCCGCTTAGCTGATTGCTTTTCCCCACATTGGGTAAGCGCAATGATTTTTGCTGTGGCATGGCGACGATATGAGGGGTGGGGGGCGTGGAGCTGGCGAAGGTGGTGGGGATTGATAACATCATCGCCAAGCCACTGATGCAAAGGACTCGATGCCACATAGCGATAATTCCCTTTTTGCCGTTGTCGTGATTGATACAATAAACGCGATGGCACCGACATGACAAGCCATTAACCGCGAAAATAACGCTGTCCCAATCCGGCAATCCCTACCGCCGCCCGTACAAACGCATAACAACACCACATCAAACTACGCTCTAACCAATGGGCGTGGCGCAACCGTAGTAGGTGCACAGGGCGGCTATATTGTTCAATTCGTGTTAGCACCCGATGACGGAGATGGTCGGCAAACAGGTGGTTTTTTACCACTACATTGGCCTCTTGCGCCAACATCAAGCTAAAGGGGTCGATATTGGATGAACCGACTGTCGCCCATAATCCATCAACAATCGCGACTTTGGCATGTAAAAACCCTGCGCGATATTCGTAAATCTCGACCCCTTCGCGCAGAAAATCACGAAATAACACGCGGGTGGCATAGTAAAAAATCGTATGGTCAACTCGACCTTGCAGCAAAATTTTCACCTTCACTCCACGCTGTGCCGCATGTTTGATGGCGTGGCGAAAGCGGAACCCTGGTAAAAAATAAGCATTGGCGATGATAATTTCACGGCGCGCACTGTGAATTTCTTTGAGGTATTCAATTTCGATGCTTTGCCGATGGCGGACGTTATCACGGGTTAGAAACCGGACATTTAATTCGCCCGCTGGCTGTTGGTTGGGGATCAATCTTGGAACGGGGGCAATTGAACCGCGCAACCACCTTTCACGCCGCCACATTTTTTTGATGGTTTGATAAATCGGCAACACAATCGGCCCGCGTAGCCGCACTGCGTAGTCATAACGCGGCAAAAAATGAGGTTCGGCATCGTCTAAGTCGTGATGTAAATTGATGCCGCCGACAAAGGCAATCGTGCCATCAATCATCGCCAATTTACGATGCAGGCGGCGCAGGCGGTTACGCCGTGGCAACCAGCGTAGTCGTTCGGGGCGGAAAAATAAAAATTCGACACCGGCAGCGTGAAAGCGTTGTTGCCACAGCTCAGGAAAATCACGCGAACCAAATCCATCCACCAACACATAACAACGTACACCACGCTGTGCCGCTGCTGCTAAGGCCATCGCGATCGGCTGGCTGGCACTGTCAACCCGAAAAATATAGGTTTCGAGATGAATTTCCTGTGTGGCGTGCTCAATAGCGTGTAATAAAGCAGGAAAAAACTCGCTGCCAGTTTCGAGTAAATCAACCTGATTGCCAGAATACCAAGAATGAACCATCACAAAGTCAGTGTAAATAAATGCTAGGTAGCAACTCTGCCGCAAGCGGCAGGTGATCGGAGAGCGCGCCCCACGGTGCGCCGCGCAGCACTTCGGCATGGTGTGGTACCAGACCACGCACATAAATGCGATCTAATGACAACAAGGGGAAACGTGCCGGAAAGCTACGGGCATAGTGACCGTGGAGATGGTGAAAAATTTCTTGTAATCCAAGATCTTCACTCAAATGGTCGCAAGCCTCGCCGCGCCAATCATTAAAATCCCCTGCCAAAATCAAAGCATGATCAGCCGGCACAGCGCGTTGAATATAGTCTTTTAATGCAGAAAATTGCTTGCGGCGGTCGCGTGCCAATAAATTGAGGTGAACACACAGCGCCGAAACTGTTACCGGCCAGCGTGGTAGCTGTAACTCACAATGTAATAAGCCACGGCTTTCAAAACGGTTGACAGAAATATCAAGGTTGCACCGCACCATTGCTGAATCGGGAAGCGCGACAAAATCGCGTTGCCATGATGACCGTGGGCATAGTGAGCGTTTAAACCATAGGCAACGCGGTGTTGTAAACGGCGGGCGAGGTAGTGATGCTGTGGCTCGTGTGGCCAATCGGCAAAGCGCAAGGCCCGTTGACCATGACGGCCTTGCACTTCTTGTAAAAACAACACATCTGCGTTGAGTTGTTGCAAACTCTCGGCCATATTCGGCAATTGAAGGCGGCGATTGAGCGGCGACATGCCTTTGTGGATATTGTATGAGGCAATTCGGAGAGGTTTTAGCATCGGGCACCGCGCGCAAAGTGATAGAGGCAAGATGATGGGCAATCTAGCACAACGCAAGGCCAACTCAAGCCCCTCATACTTTTGCGCTTGTCTGTCGTCTCTTTGCCGCCGTTCAACATAGGAAAACCAACATGGCAAATTTTGTCCCACATCTACAACAGCCTATTATCAATCCCTTCCCCGGGATTCGAACATTAGAACAACAATTGGGGCATGCTGTTCCAACTCGTATTGGTTCAAATGAAAGCCCACCTTATCCAGCCCATCCGGTGGCACAGCTGAATCTAGCCGACTGCGCGCCCTACTACCCCGATCCCTATGCTCGCGATTTACGTCAACAACTGGCCGAACGCTGGGGCACGACCGCCGAGTGCATTGCGGTGGATGCCGGTGCAGATGCGCTGTTATTGCTGTTTTTGCGGCTGTTTTGCCAAGTAGGTGATGCGGTGGTGTTAACCGCAGGTAGCTATCCCACTTTCCCTTATTTTGCGCGTGGCTGTGGTGTGAACTTATTTGAATGCCCCTACACCGATACCCTGCAGCACGACCTGACCGCTTTGGCTGCCGCTGCCGAACAACATCAGGCCAAACTGGTCTATTTAGCCAATCCAGACAACCCCACCGGCTCGGTGTATTCCTTTGCCGAGATTGCCGCCTTCCGCGCCCGTTTACCGTCCGATACCTTCTTGCTGCTTGATGAAGCGTATATCGATTTTTATCAAGACAGCGAACAAGGCACGATCTTGCCGAATACGGCTCGTGTTCGTACTTTTTCCAAAGCCTATGCGTTGGCAGGAATGCGGGTGGCGTATGTGTTGGCAGAACCGGAGGTGATTGCAAAAGCGGATCAAATTCGCATCCAATTTGCTGTGTCCCATCCGGCACAGTTAGCAGCCTTGGCTGCGTTGGCTGATCCGGCGTGGTCGCGTGGCTTAGTGGCACATAGCATCGCCCTGCGCGATCGGCTGGCGCAGGCACTGGCCCAACTCGATTATCATGTGTTGCCTTCCGCCACTAATTTTGTCTGTGTGGTGTTGCCACAGGTCGAACAAGCACAGGCGATTCAGCACCGTTTATGGCAAGACGGTATCGCTATTCATCGCCCCCCTCACCCTGCCAGCGCCCATCTATTGCGCATTAGCGCCCATCCTGCCGCCTTAACCGAGCCGTTTTTAGCAGTCTTTGCTGCTGCACAAGCTGGGGAGTTGTGATGCGTTGGCTGAAAACGGCGGTGGTGTTGGCCTTATTTTCTAGCGTGGCGATAGCACAAACGACACCGCCGCGTTTGGGGCTTGTGCTGGGCGGCGGCGGGGCGCGTGGTTTTGCCCACTTGGGCGTATTAAAACAGCTAGAAGCGTGGCGGGTGCCGGTGGCGTGTATTGCCGGCACCAGTGCTGGTTCGCTGATTGGTGGTTTTTACGCCAGCGGAATGCCATTGCCGGCGATGGAACGCGCTTTTGCCACGGCGGATTGGGACGGTATTTTGTCGGGGCGGGTGCCGCGTGAACAAGTGCCGTATCAACGCAAACGCGATGACTACAAAAATTATTTTGATGTGGTGCTTGGGGTACGCAATTGGCAATTTCAATTTCCACGCGGTGCCATCAATTCACAAAAAATTGATTTATTTATCCGTGAGTTAACCCGTGATGCTGAAGTAGCGGCATTTGACCGGCTGCCGATCCCCTTCGAAGCGGTGGCGACCGATTTAACCACCGGCGAGGCAGTGGTGTTTCGTCAAGGCAAGCTGGCAACGGCGTTGCGCGCCAGCATGGCGGTGCCGGGCTTATTTGATCCGGTGGCGCAGGGTGAAACCTTGTTGGTGGATGGTGGGTTGGCTCGTCAACTGCCAATTGAGAATCTGAAGCAAAAACGCTGTGCCGATGTGCTGTTAGTGGTGGATGTTGGCTCGGACAATCTCGCCCCACAGCAAATTAAAACGGTATTTGATGTGCTGGCGCAAACCACCAATGTCGGCATTATGCAAAACGTGCGGCAGCAACTGGCCTTGTTGACACCGGCGGATATGGTGTTGCGTCCAGAATTGGGGGCGTTGAGTGCAGCCGACTTCCGCAAAAGCGCCGAATTTGCAGTAAAAGGCGAACAAGCAATTCAACCACTGGCGGCGGCCTTGCAACGCTTTGCGGTGTCGCCAGAAGCGTATCAAGCGTGGAAACAACGCCGCGAACAATGGCAACCTCACGCGCCGCGTGTCGATCAAGTGGAAGTCAAACCATTAGAAATTGCCAATCGGGAATGGATTAAACAGGCGTTACCGGTTACCACCGGACAACCGTTAGACCAACCGCAGTTGCACCAGCAAATTGAACATTTATTTGCCGGTGGTGATTTTGATCGCTTGAACTATCGCCTCGATCAACGTGAACAGCACAACATTCTCACTATCGAAGCCCTCGAACGAGCGCAAGCCCCCAATTACCTGCGCTTTGGCTTATCGCTGCGCGCCGACACCGACGACAGCAGCGACTTTAATTTGTTATTTAGCCATCGCCGTATTTGGCTGAATGATGCCGGTGGTGAATGGCGCAACGAATTAGAACTGGGGCGCGGCGGAGGTTTTTCGACCGAATGGTTCCAGCCTTTCAGCTATACCAGCCCCTATTTCTTTGCTTTGGGTGCAGGGCGGAATGCCGAGCCGTTTAGTGTCTATGACATCGATGGCAATGAATACTCGCGCTATAACTTATATCGCAACTATCTGCGTGCCGAAGTCGGGGTCAATTTAGGCAATTATGGTGAATGGCGGACGGGGATTGAGCGCAACCGCATCAGTGCCGAGCGCAAAGTGGGCGACCCGAGTTTATTTGCCAATGAACGCGGTTGGTTGACCCAATTCTCTAGCCGCTTGTTGATCGACCAATTTGATAACCCGCGCTTACCGCGTCAAGGCTATTTTGTCAGTGCTGAGTTGGCGCATTTACTTGGCGAAGACAGCACCGTATTACGGGCACGCGGCGATTGGGCGCACACTTGGGGCAAACAGACGTGGCGCGTGAGTGGCCGTTATGCGCAACAATTTGGCCGCGCTGCCGAGGTGAATGCTTTTGCTCTAGGTGGGTTCTTGAGCTTGTCCGGCTTGAAGCCCAAACAACTGCTTGGCTCACGGTTGGCGTTTGCTCGTCTAATGAGTTACCGCCAAATTGCCGCCATGTCACAACCTTTTGGCACCGGTTTATATGCTGGCTTTTCGCTCGAAGCAGGACGTGTGTGGGAAGGCCAAGGGCTGATTCAAGTTCGTGATGAGTGGGTGCCAGCGGCATCGGCCTTTGTGGTAACCGATACCTTGCTTGGGCCGTTGTTCTTGGGTGTTGGACATGCCAAGGGCGGCGATGCCACTGGTTATCTCTATTTGGGGGTCGATTACTAAAGCCAACCGCGACCATAGGCGTGCCGCTGTGACAGTGGCCGCCACCAGCGGTACAAACTATGTCCTGCCCCAACTAAGATCAGTCCCGCATCAAATAAGTAATCCCACAAGTTTTGGGATTCTAATAACCCTAATTGCCACGCGATTAAGCCACACACCAAATACCAACCGAGGCGATAGCCCAAGCTGTGCCACAATAACGCCACCACTGCCACTGCAATGGCAAATGGGGTTTGATAACCGAGGCTATAACCATCCCACGGCACAAACCCCAACGCACTGCTATACAACACCAGCGCTGGCAATAACAAACCAATTAACCATTCTGGGCGTGTTAGGCCAGCAATTTCACCTTGATAGTGATCGCGGGGTGGCTGACGCTGTAGGAATAGTAATACCAACATGCTGCTGATACTCAGATCGCCCCACAGACCACGCAACCAAGCAGCGATAGACAAACCCGCAATCGGTAGCGATAGTGCCAAGAGAAACACCACAAGGCCAATGCCAAAGCGCACGACCACTGGGCTATGTTGCCGCAGGCCATAACTGCTTAAAGCGGCCAATAACCATGCTTGCCCAGCCAGCCCGACGGCATCAGTTAAAGAAAGCGGATTCAAGGCAGAGTCTCCTTGCCTGCTTGTAACCAAGCGCGGTTAAAGCGCACATGGCGAATTTCTTTGCGTTGCCATGTGTAGAGCAAATCAATCACCCCGTTATGTTGCAATAAATAGGGGTAGGAAAACTCGTCCCCACTCGGGGTGCTGCTACCGGCTAGACTGCGGACAAATTCAAACTGTTCGCCGTTATCCGACAGAAAGGCCGCGAGATGATAGCGGCCACCGGTGGAGGGATTCGCCAGCAATAAAATTTTGCCATCATCCAACCGCACACTGGCCACGGCTGCATTGGGGTTTTCTACATTGGTTGCCTGCGGCGCGGTCCATTTTTTGCCACCATCGCTGCTGCTGACAAATTGCACTTTACGGGTTTCACCGCTACTGCGTAGCCATGCCATCGCTTGCTGTCCGTTGAGCGCAAGCGGAGCCGGTTGCAGGGTATCGACTGCTCGCAAAACCGCACTCGAACCTTGCACTGTCCCTTTGTCCAACAATAAAAATTGCGGATATTTGTTCACAAACTCGTGATACGCCGGCAGCAACACCCGACCATCATTCAAAGCCAGTGGTTGAGCGCGGGCGAGGGTGCTGATATTGAAAAAGGGACTGCTGATCAGGCGCTGTGCCGGTTGCCAAGTTTTGCCCTGATCGTAGGAAATGCGGTGGTTGAGCGCACTGCCGGCCCAACCGCCTACACTGACCGAGACATAGACCAGATGCAAAGCCCCATCCGAGCTGCTGTATAACACTGGGTTGCCGACTTTACGCACATAGCGTTGTGTTTGCTGCATTGTGCTATGACGGTCTGCTAACTTTTGTGGGGTTGACCAACTGACACCATCAAAGCGGCTTGACCAAATCGCAACGTCGGCGGCGCCTTCGCGGCTGCCAGCAAACCAAACAGCCAATAGCTGGCCTCCTTCTAGCGCTACTGCACTGGCGGCGTGAACCGAAGGTGAACCGCTGACGGTGGGCAAACTGGTTTCGCGATAGGTTGCCATGCGCTGCTCTGGGCTAAACGGAAAGTGAGCAGGTAAGGCCAACTGGTTGGTCTGGGTTTCTTGTCGCCACAACAACGGCGCTAAGCCACATACCAACAACAGAAGAAATAGAGGACGAATGCGCCAAGCGCGACGAGAAGAAGCAAACATGGGCCGCAGTGTAGCACAGCGTATTGCCGCACTGTTTTGTCAAAAAGCAGAAAAACCGAGGGGAATGTGTGGATCCCCTCGGCTCATTTTCATTGCTGTTGAGTTCACCGGCGAAAAGCCGAGATTTTGTTAATTTTGTAATTCTGCTCTGTCGCGGAAATGTGCCAGTGCCTCAGGATTGGCCAGTGCCCCCAAGTTGTGTACCGGTTCGTTGTGAATGACATTTTTTACTGCCAATTCAACGATTTTGCCGCTGATGGTTTTTGGAATATCAACCACCTGCAGAATCTTGGCTGGCACATGGCGTGGGCTGGCACCCTCACGAATTTGCTGTTTAATCCGTTGGCTGATGCTGTCGTCCAGTGCAATGCCCTCTCGCAATTTAACAAACAACACCACCCGTTCATCACCCTCCCAGCGTTGGCCGCAGGCCAAAGACTCTAACACCTCGTGCACTTGTTCGACTTGGCGATAAATCTCCGCCGTTCCGATACGCACCCCACCTGGATTGAGCACCGCATCCGAACGGCCATAAATAATCATGCCATCGTGTTCGGTTAATTCAGCAAAGTCGCCATGACACCAGATATTGGCGAAACGGCCAAAATAGGCACTGCGATATTTTTCGCCGGTGGGGTCATTCCAAAACGCCACGGGCATAGATGGGAACGGCTTGGTGCACACCAACTCGCCTTTTTCTTGCCGAATCGGTTGTCCTTGTTCATTAAAAATATCGACCGCCATCCCCAAACCACGGCATTGCAATTCGCCGCGATAAACCGGCAAATTGGCACAACCGAGGGCAAAGCACGACACAATATCGGTGCCACCAGAGATAGAGGCCAAATTGAGATCGGCTTTAATGTCGCGATAGACATAATCAAAACCTTCAGCCACCAGTGGCGAACCGGTGGAGAAAATGGCGCGTAATGCACTTAAATCGTGGGTTTGTGCGGGTTTTAAGCCCATTTTGGCCGCCGCATCAAGGTATTTCGCCGAGGTGCCGAAGTGGGTGCAATGTTCGGCTTGTGCGTAATCCCACAGCACATTACCACCGGCGGCAAACGGCGAACCATCGTATAACAACAGCGTGGCATCCGAAGCCAAACCCGACACCAACCAGTTCCACATCATCCAACCGCAGGTTGTGAAGTAAAACAGGCGGTCGCCTTCCCGCACATCGGCATGGAGTTGATGTTCTTTGACATGCTGTAATAGCGTGCCGCCGGCACCGTGGACAATACATTTTGGCTTGCCGGTGGTGCCGCTAGAAAACAGAATGTAGAGGGGGTGATTAAACGGCAAGCGGACAAACTCAATCTCACCTGCCGGATACGGGGCAAGGAAGTCATCCCAATTTTGCGCCCGTTCATCGCTGAAACCTGCCAGCGTGCCGTCATGGATATATGGCACGGTGATAATGCGGCTGACGGTTGGTAAACCGGCGGCAATCGCACTGACTTTGCTGGCAATATCAATTTTCTTGCCGTTATACCAATATCCATCTGGCACAAACCACACTTTGGGCTCGACCTGACCAAAACGATCAAGGGCACCATCCACCCCAAAATCAGGCGAACAAGACGACCAAATCGCTCCGATAGCACTGCTGGCCAACATGGCAACCAAGGTGGCTGGCATGTTCGGCATCATCCCCGCAACGCGGTCGCCGACACCCACCCCTTGCGCCCGTAAGGCTTGGGCCAATCGCGAAACGGCTGCATACAGTTCGGCATAACTCAGCTGGGTTTTGCACTGATCTTCACCCCAGAAAACCAAGGCCTGCCGTTCATCACGCCGCCGCAAGAGGTTCTCGGCAAAATTCAATTTGGCTTGGGGAAACCATTCCGCGCCGGGCATGGCCGTGGGTTGCCGTAAGCGCTCGCTGCCCATGTCCCCTATTACGCCAGTGAATTGCCAGACCTCTTGCCAAAAGGCTTCGCTGTCTTCGACACTCCAGCGGTGTAGGGCTTGGTAGTCAGCAAACTCACGCCGAGTGTGGCGGATAAATGCTGACAAACGAGTGGATTGAATATGTTCTGCGCTTGGCTGCCATAACGGGGCGGACATAGTAGGTTTCTCCTCCAATGAATCCTGCAATCGGGATTCGTCTCTTTTATTGTGTATTGCGTTTTGCTAATAGCGCTTGGCTAACTTTGCTGGCTGGGGCGCGTTCGAGGGCTTGGCTGATAAAGGCGGTGGCATCTAATAAGCGTGTCAAATCAATCCCTGTTTCAACACCGAGCCCTTGGAACAACCACACCACATCTTCGGTTGCGACATTGCCCGAGGCGCCCTTGGCATAGGGACAGCCGCCCAAACCCGCAATCGAACTGTCAAACACGCGTACACCCATTTGATAGGCGGTGTAAATATTGGCAATCGCCATGCCGTAGGTGTCGTGGAAATGCCCCGCCAGTTTATCCGCAGGGACATGATCTAACACCGCATCTAACATCCGCGCCACATTAGCTGGATTGCCGCTGCCGATTGTGTCGCCGAGCGAAATTTCATAACAGCCCATGTCCAATAGCCGCTGGGCCACTTGTGCCACTTGGCTGGGGGCAATCTCTCCTTCATACGGACAGCCGACCACACAAGAAACATAGCCGCGTACCCGAATGCCGGCTTGTTGGGCGCTGTGCATGATGGGTGAGAAGCGATCAAGGCTCTCACTGATTGAGCAGTTGATATTTTTTTGGCTGAACGATTCGCTGGCAGCGGCAAATACCGCGACTTCCTTCACCTCGGCAGCAAGTGCTTGTTCAAAGCCATATTGATTGGGGGTTAAGACTGGGTAGTTGATATTGCCATGTAAATCGAGTGCGGCTAACACCTCGTTGGTATCAGCCATTTGCGGTACCCACTTGGGCGAGACAAAACTGCCTGCTTCGATGGTATCGACACCGGCGGCGGCGAGGCGGCGAATCAGCTCGATTTTGACCTCGGTACTGATGCGCTGTTTTTCATTTTGTAAGCCATCGCGTGGCCCGACTTCGACAATTCTGACTCGCATAGTGAGTGGCTCCTGAAGGGAGGGTTAATCCGCCATAAAATCGACGAGGTCGTCGCCATCACCGACTTGATCGCCGGCGGCAAAATAGAACTCTTGTACCACACCATCTGCTGGCGCAGAAATCGTGTGTTCCATCTTCATGGCTTCCAAAATCATCAACGGGCTGCCTTTTTCAACGCGGCTACCTACTTCGGCTAGCAAGGCCACCACGCGCCCGGGCATTGGCGCTTTTAAGTGGGTATCACCATGAACCCCTGCGGCATTGACTGCAAAGGGATTGTGGCGATTGACCGCGACGCGACGGGTGGCGCTGAACAAAACCCGCTGTGCCCCCTGTGCAAATACATCGACTTGGCGGCGATGACCGTTCAACGTGGCAATCAGGCGCGCCCCTTGACGTTCGGCGCTTAATTCAAAACGCTGTTGGTCAACAATGACACAAAATTGCCCGTTTTGTTGGCTGATTTGTACTGTCCAATGGCGATCAGCATCTTCAAGATCATCAAAACGCAGGCTGCGTTGTGCCACGCTATTGAGGCGCCAGCTGGCACGGCGGCTGTCGGGGTTGTCAGCTAACACTTCTGCGACAGCTAACAAGGCCAATTCTTCGGCACTGATCGCTGGTGGTGGGGTCAGTAAGGTATCTTGATAACGTGCAATCAGGCCGGTGTCTAAATCGGCAGTAGCAAACGCATGGTGGGTTACCAAACGATGTAAGAACGGCAAGTTAGTGGTTAAACCCACCACTTGGTATTCACTCAGCGCCCGTTCCATCCGCGCCAAAGCGGTCTCGCGGTTTTCATCCCATACAATCAACTTGGCAATCATCGGATCGTAAAACGGGGTGATGGTGTCGCCTTCGACCACGCCGGTATCGACCCGTACATACGCCGATTCTGCCGGTGGGCGCAGGGTGTGTAAGGTACCGGTGGCAGGTAAAAAGCCTTTATAAGGGTCTTCAGCATAGACCCGCGCTTCGATAGCATGGCCGTGAATCACCAGCTCTGCTTGCTGTTTTGGTAAGGTTTCCCCTGCTGCGACCCGCAATTGCCATTCCACTAAATCGAGCCCAGTGATCATTTCTGTCACCGGATGTTCGACTTGCAGCCGAGTATTCATTTCCATGAAATAGAAACGGTCATCGGTGGTATCGACAATAAATTCCACCGTGCCGGCACCGACATAGTTCACGGCGCGTGCGGCCGCACAGGCGGCTTCACCCATATCGCGGCGGCGTGTCTCGCCCATATTCGGGGCAGGGGCTTCTTCTAATACTTTTTGATGACGACGTTGCACCGAGCAATCGCGTTCAAACAGATAAACGGTGTTGCCGTGAGTGTCGGCAAACACTTGAATTTCGATGTGGCGCGGTTTTTGTAGGTATTTTTCCACCAACACATGGTCACTACCAAAGCTGGCACGTGCCTCACGTTGGCACGATTCGAGGGCGGCGATAAAGTCTTCTGACTTTTCAACAATCCGCATTCCCTTACCACCACCGCCGGCACTGGCCTTAATCAGCACCGGATAGCCCATTTGGTCGGCTTGTTGCCGCAGAAAATCGGGGGCTTGTTCATCGCCGTGATAACCGGGGACCAGTGGCACACCGGCGGCTTCCATCAGTTTTTTGGCTTCTGATTTTGAACCCATTGCCGCAATTGCTGACACGGGTGGGCCAATAAAGACAATGCCTTCACGGGCACATGCTTCGGCAAAACCTTCATTTTCCGAGAGGAAACCATAACCGGGATGGACGGCTTGTGCGCCGGTGCGTTTGGCGACTTCGACAATACGCTCGGCTTGTAAATAGCTTTCAGCCGCTGGCGCACCGCCAATATGCACGGCTTCATCCGCAAGCCGCACGAAAAGCGCATCGCGGTCGGCATCAGAATACACGGCAACGGTGCGGATCCCCATGCGGCGTGCTGTTTTAATGACACGGCAAGCAATCTCACCACGGTTCGCAATTAAAATTTTTGTGAACATAACTGACAGTTCCTTACGCTAACCAAGCGGCAGGGCGCTTTTCAAAAAATGCGCTTAAGCCTTCACGGGCTTCTGCGGTGGCGCGAATCGCCGCAATACGTTGCGCGGTATCTTCTAACAAGTTGTCATCGAAGGGATGGCCTTGGCGCAAACCTTCTAACAAATCTTTGGCCGCATGTTGTGCCGCTGGGCCGCCTTTGAGCAGTTCTGCACACACGGTTTGTAAACGGCTGTCGAGTGCCTCGGCCACCACGGTTTCATGGACTAAACCAATACGCATGGCAGTGGCAGCATCCATTCTTTCGGCAGACAAGAAATAGCGTCTGGCTTGTCGCCAGCCAATCGCATCTGCGACATACGGGCCAATCGTGGCGGGAATCAAACCAAGACGAACTTCAGACAGGGAAAAAACCGCTGCATCAGAGGCAATCGCGATATCGCACACGGCAGTTAAACCTGTGCCGCCACCAAAGGCTGCGCCATGCACCCGCGCTACAGTCGGTTTTGGACAACGGTAGATGGTTTTCAACATGGCGGCTAATTTGTCGGCATCGGCTCGATTTTGCTCGATGGTGTAGCCAGCGGCGCGTTTCATCCAGTCCAAATCCGCCCCAGCAGAAAAACTTTTGCCACGGCCTGCCAACACGATGACACGTACACTGTCATCCTGTCCCAGTTGGCTAAACGCTTGTGTCAGTTCGCTAATCAGCGTTTCGTTAAAAGCATTGTGAAAGGCTGGCCGGTTCATCCAAACCGTCGCGATGGCATCGTCTTGGGTGATTTCGAGTGTTTCAAATGACATGATCGCCCTCGCTTACATACGGAAGACACCGAAGGGTGTCGGTTCAACCGGTGCGTTTAACGCCGCTTGTAGTGCCAACGCTAACACTTCTCGTGTTTGTGCTGGGTCGATCACGCCGTCATCCCACAAACGCGCACTGGCATAGTAAGGATGGCCTTGCCGTTCATATTGTTCGCGCACTGGGGCTTTGAGTTTTTCTTCATCTTCTGCTGTAAACGCATCGCCCAATTGCTCACGCTTGACCTGTGCTAACACCCCAGCGGCTTGTTCACCGCCCATCACCGAGATGCGCGAATTTGGCCACATCCACAAGAAGCGTGGGCTGTAAGCACGGCCACACATACCGTAGTTGCCTGCGCCAAACGAACCGCCAATCAACACGGTGAATTTGGGGACTTTGGCACAGGCCACTGCTGTAACCAGTTTCGCGCCATCTTTGGCAATGCCGCCGTTTTCGTATTTTTTCCCGACCATAAAGCCGGTGATATTTTGTAAAAACACTAAGGGAATACCGCGTTGGCAGCACAGTTCGACAAAGTGGGCGCCTTTTAACGCTGATTCGGAGAACAAAATGCCGTTGTTGGCGATAATGCCGACTGGCCAGCCATCAATTCGTGCAAAACCGGTGACTAAAGTGGTGCCGTAGTTTTGTTTGAATTCATCAAAGGCCGAATCATCGACAAGGCGGGCAATAATTTCACGCACATCAAACGGTTTTTTGGCATCGGCTGGAATCACGCCGTAAATTTCTTCGCTGGCGTAGCGTGGGGGCAAGCTGGCGCTGCGGGTGAGGTCGTCGGCGCGGCGGTGGTTAAGATTGGCCACCACTTGTCGTGCAATCGCCAAAGCATGGGCGTCATTTTCTGCCAGATGATCGGCTACGCCCGAAATACGGGTATGGACATCGGCACCACCCAATTCTTCTGCAGTGACCACTTCACCCGTGGCAGCGCGTACCAGCGGTGGGCCACCCAAGAAAATGGTGCCTTGATTACGGACGATAATGGTTTCGTCACTCATCGCTGGGACATACGCCCCACCGGCCGTACACGACCCCATCACCACCGCAATTTGTGGAATGCCCATCGCACTCATATTGGCTTGGTTATAAAAAATGCGTCCGAAATGGTCGCGGTCTGGAAAGACCTCATCTTGCAGCGGGAGGAAGGCGCCGCCAGAATCGACCAAGTAAACGCATGGAAGCCGGTTTTCACGAGCAATGTCTTGTGCTCGCAAGTGTTTTTTCACCGTCATCGGGTAGTAAGTTCCCCCTTTGACGGTAGGGTCGTTGGCGACGATCATGCAATCGACGCCAGACACTCGCCCTATGCCGGTGATGACCCCTGCGCCGGGCGCTTGGTCGTCATACATCCCGAAGGCAGCCAGTTGCGACAGTTCTAAAAAGGGCGCACCAGCATCTAACAACAGATCGATCCGTTCCCGTGGCAATAATTTGCCGCGTGCAAGGTGTTTGGCGCGTGGGCCTTCACCGCCGCCGAGAGCATTTTTTGCGACTTTTTCACGCAAATCGGCCACGATGCTGCGCATTTTTTCCGCATTGAGCTGAAAGTCAGCCGAGCGTGGATTGAGTTTTGATTCGAGGATAGGCATGGGGGAGTGTCCTTCAAACAATCAACGCAATTCGGCCATCAATTCGCGGCCAATCAACCAGCGGCGGATTTCTGAAGTTCCTGCCCCGATTTCATACAATTTGGCATCGCGCAACAGGCGGCCAGTGGCGTATTCATTGATGTAGCCATTGCCCCCCAGACATTGGATGGCATCCAACGCCATTTGCGTGGCTTTTTCTGCGGCATACAAGATGGCACCGGCAGCGTCTTTACGTACTTGACGACCTTGATGGCCGGCATCCAATGCTTGACCAACGGCATAGACATAAGCACGGCTGGCGGAAAGGGTGACGTACATATCGGCTAATTTGCCTTGCATCAGTTGGAAATCACCGATGGATTGACCAAACTGGGTACGCTCATTGAGGTAAGGCAACACAATGTCCATGCACGATTGCATAATGCCCAATGGGCCAGCCGCCAAGACGGCACGTTCAAAGTCAAGACCAGACATCAATACATTGACACCCTTGCCGACTTCGCCCAATACGTTTTCTTCTGGTACTTCCACATCATCAAAGAACAGCGGATAGGTATTCGAACCGCGCATCCCTAATTTGTCGAGCTTGCTGCCGGCGCTAAAGCCTTTCATGCCTTTTTCGATGATGAAAGCGGTGATACCGCGTGGACCAGCATTAACATCCGTTTTGGCGTAGACCACTAAGGTATCGGCATCGCCACCGTTGGTAATCCACATCTTGGCGCCGTTGAGCACATAGCGATCGCCTTTTTTATCCGCACGCAATTTCATCGACACCACATCTGAGCCTGCATTAGGTTCGGACATCGCTAAAGCACCGATATGTTCACCTGAAATCAGTTTGGGCAGATATTTGGCTTTTTGTGCGGCATTGCCGTTACGTTTGATTTGGTTGACACACAAATTCGAGTGCGCGCCGTACGACAATGCGACAGAGGCCGAAGCACGGGACAGTTCTTCCATCGCAATCATGTGCGCCAGATACCCCATGTTGGCACCGCCGTATTCTTCATCGACGGTAATCCCCAACAATCCCATATCACCAAATTTTTTCCACAAATCTTCTGGGAACACATTGTCGTGATCGATGGCAGCGGCACGGGGTGCCACTTCGTTTTGTGCAAACTGGCGCACACTGTCGCGCAACATATCTAAGTCTTCACCCAAATCAAATGGCAGGCTAATCATGATGGGTCTCCTCCGAGAATCCGATGTAAGAATGGTTGTGTAAGCGAAGAATGGTTGTGTAAGCGAGACTTTAAGTTACGTTGACGTAAGCGTCAATATGCAGGCTTCAACAAAATGACATCCATCACCTTTACGCTGTGTCGCTTTGCCCCTCGTTTGGCGTGGTGGCGGTGGTCAATACTTGGCGGCAATGGGCTTCGAGTTTTTCGATTTCATCGAGGATGATTTCAATATCATGCTTTTGCTGTTCGAGCTGGCGGCGGCGGATAGATAATGAGGCCAATAATTTCAGCGATTGACTGGCTTCATCCGGTTTTGATCCATATAAATCAATAATTTCACGAATTTCGTTGATGGATAAGCCAAGTCGCTTACCGCGTAAAATCAGCTTTAGGCGCACCCGATCACGCCGCGAAAAAATACGTTGGCGGCCCTCACGAATCGGGGTGATAAGGCCTTGCTCCTCGTAAAAACGGAGGGTACGCAGGGTAATGCCGAATTCATCGGCCAGTTCGGTGATGGTGTAGGTTTTTTCCATGATCGGTGGGCGGGCTCTTGTTTAATGGGGCAAGTTTACGTTAACGTAATGGTAAGCGAAATGCGCTAGCATTCAATGGCTTTTTTTGCTGAGGCATCACAATACAGGAGACACCATGCCTTTACCTAGCTATGTCCACGGTGCAAGCGATCAATCTTTAATTGGTGAATCGTTAGCAACCTATTTCCCAAAAATCTGCCAACAATTTGCTGATCGTCCGGCCTTGATTGTGCGGCATCAGAACATTCGTTGGACGTATGCCGATTTATTCGAGCAAGTTGAACGTATGGCATGTGGTTTACGACGATTGGGCTTGCAAGCCGGTGATCGGATAGGGATTTGGTCACAAAACAATGTTGAGTGGGTGTTAACACAGTTTGCCACCGCCTATGCGGGGCTGGTGATGGTGAATATCAACCCAGCGTATCGCCGTTCCGAAGTGGAATACGCGCTGAATAAGGTGGGTTGTCGGGCTTTGATTGTGTCGCCACAGTTTAAGAGCAGCGATTATTTAGAGATGTTGTACGACTTAGCACCGGAATGGAAAAACGCTATCCCGGGTCAGCTCAAAGCACAGCGTCTGCCCAATTTGGAAATCGTGATTCGCCTCGGCGAAGGCCAAAGCCGTGGTTTATTGAATTTTGCCAGCCTCTTGGCTGAGCCCACTGCCGAAGAACGGGCGGCACTGCGCGAACAAGCAGCACTGCTGCAATTTGATGACCCAATCAATATCCAGTTTACGTCCGGCACCACTGGCCAGCCTAAAGGCGCCACGTTATCGCACCACAATATTTTAAATAACGGCTTTTTTGTCGGTGAGGCGATGCGTTTAACCGAACAAGATCGCTTATGTATTCCTGTGCCGTTGTATCACTGCTTTGGGATGGTATTGGGCAATTTAGCGTGTATTACCCACGGTGCAGCGATGGTATTCCCATCTGAAGCCTTTGATGCCCAAGCGGTTTTAGAAACGGTTGAAGCAGAGCAATGCACCGCCTTGCACGGTGTGCCGACCATGTTTATTGCGGTGCTCGACCATCCTGAATTTGAGGAATACCAACTTTCTACCCTTCGCACGGGGATTATGGCCGGTAGCCCATGCCCGATTGAAGTGATGAAACGGGTGGTGGCGGAAATGAATATGGCAGAAGTGACCATTGCCTATGGTATGACCGAAACCAGCCCCGTCAGCTTCCAAAGCCTAACCGACACCAGCCTAGAAAAACGGGTTACCACTGTCGGGCAGGTGCATCCGCATGTTGAGGTGAAAATTGTCGATAACGCTGGACGGATTGTGCCTCGCGGTAGCACCGGCGAATTGCTCACCCGAGGGTATTCGGTGATGTTGGGTTATTGGGGTGATGAAACCAAAACAGCGGAAGCGATTGATGCCGCTGGTTGGATGCACACTGGGGATTTAGCGGTATTAGACGATGAGGGATACTGCAATATTGTTGGTCGGGTGAAAGATATGGTGATTCGTGGTGGAGAAAATCTTTATCCACGCGAGATTGAAGAATTTTTATATCGCCATCCCAAAATCCAAGATGTGCAAGTGATTGGTGTGCCGGATCAGAAATATGGCGAGGAGTTGTGCGCTTGGATTAAGTTAAAAGAGGGGCAAACCGCTACCGAAGAAGACATCCGTGAGTTTTGTCGTGGTCAAATCGCCCACTACAAAATCCCGCGCTATATCGAGTTTGTGCAGGCCTTCCCGATGACGATTACTGGCAAGATTCAGAAATTTGTTATGCGCGATCAGATGAAAGAGAAATTAGGGCTACAAGAGGCAACCACAGCGTAATCCTGCTCCAACTCCCTCGCTTCGATCCCCCTGGGCGGACTTGGTACATCAGTGCCAGTCCGCTTTTTTTCGGCTATGCAACCACCCCGCTGACCTATCCAAACCACAAGCCAAAAAAAGACCAACAGCGAACTGTTGGTCTTTTTTGAGACTACGACACTAACGATTAGTGATTCGATGCAGCTGCAGCACCTACACCAGTTTGTGCACGAACGAATTGATCGTCGAAACGAGCACGTTCTTCGGTTGCTTGATGCGAGTTATCCAACAGCGACACCACCATGGTGACCAAGAAGGCCAGCGGCATCGAGAACAAAGCTGGATGTTCGTATGGGAAGATTTCTGCTTCATTGCCCAATACTGTTACCCACACCGACTTCGACAACACTACGAAGGACACGGCAGAGATCAGACCCACAAAACCACCGGCCAGAGCGCCGCGAGTGGTCAATGGTTTCCAGTACATCGACAACAACAAGATTGGGAAGTTAGTCGAAGCGGCCACACCGAAGGTCAGACCAACCAAGAACGCAACGTTCATTTTCTCGAACAGAATACCCAACACCACCGCAATCAGACCCAACACGATAGTCGCGATACGCGATACTTTCAGTTCGTCTTTCTCGTTGGCTTTGCCTTTCTTGATCACAGTTGCATACAAGTCATGCGACACCGCCGATGCACCAGCCAAGGCCAAACCTGCCACCACAGCCAAAATCGTTGCAAACGCCACTGCAGACAAGAAGCCTAAGAACAAGTTGCCGCCCACCGCTTTCGCCATGTGCATTGCAACCATGTTGCCACCACCGATCAACTTGCCGCCCAGCTCACCGCCCACGAAGTATTGTGGATCTTTACCGATCATCACGATGGCAGCAAAACCAATGGTACATACCACCAAGAAGAAGAAACCGATGAAACCTGTTGCGTAGAACACCGATTTACGCGCTTCTTTAGCGTTTGGCACGGTGAAGAAACGCATCATGATGTGTGGCAAACCAGCAATACCAAACACCAAGCCCAAGGACATCGAGGCGGCATTGATTGGGTCGGCCAACATTGGGCCTGGGCCCATCATTTTGAAGCCATCTTTATGTGTTTCAACAGCTTGTTGTGCCAGCGTTTCGTAGCTGAAACCAAACTCGCTCATCGCCAACGCTGCCAGTGTGGTACCACCCACCAACAACAACACCGCTTTAATGATTTGCACCCAAGTGGTTGCAATCATGCCGCCGAAAATCACATACACCAGCATCAAGACACCCACTACCACCACAGCGATAGGGTAATCCAGACCGAACAGCAACTGAATCAGCTGACCCGCACCCACCATCTGTACGATCAGATAGAAACACACCACCGTCAACGAACCAAATGCAGCAAAAGTCCGAATTTTGGTCTGGTCGAGGCGATAGGAAGCAATATCAGCAAAAGTGAAACGACCCAAGTTACGCAGACGTTCCGCCATCAGGAAGGTGATAATTGGCCAACCGACGAAGAAGCCAACGGTGTAGATAAAGCCGTCATAGCCTTTAGAGAACACCAAGCTGGACAAACCTAACAAGGTGGCTGCGGACATGTAGTCACCCGCAATCGCTAAACCGTTTTGGAAGCCAGTGATACCACCGCCTGCGGTGTAGAAATCGGAGGTCGATTGTGTCTTACTCGCCGCCCACCAAGTGATGGCTAAGGTGCCGAGCACGAAAATAAAGAACATCACGATGGCGTGAATGTTCAATGGCTGTTTTTCTACTACGCCACTCGCTGCAGGGCCAGCGATGGCTAAAGTGGTTGCCAAGCTCAGGGCAACGCCTGTTAAACCGGAAACAAATTTTTTCATTTTTTGGCCTCCTTCACGATTTCCTCGTTCAGGGAGTCAAACTCGGTGTTAGCGCGCCAGACGTAATAACCGGTCATGGCCCAAGTGATAAAGATAATAAAAGCACCAACTGGCACACCGACTGTCAACATGCCGCCCTCGGATAATGTGGCGTGTAACACTTTAGGGTTAAATGCGACCAGCATCATATAGGTGTAGTAAATCACCAAGGTCAGAATAGCGAGACCCCAAGCGAGGCGTGAACGTTTAGTGACCAACTCATTAAAGCGCGGGTTGTCGCGCATGCGTTGATATAGGTCTTTGCTCATATTTCATCCTTCTCGATACGTTTTTAGGTTTTTCTGGGTGAAACTACCCCAATCAACCCGTTGTGCAGGTTGATGGGGTAGGTGAAACAGGGGGTAATACGATTACTCGATGGCAGAGGCCGACTTCACCTGTTGGCGCAGCAGGAACTTCTGAATCTTACCGGTCGAGGTTTTGGGAATTGGGCCAAAGTGAATTTGTTTTGGCACTTTGAAGCGAGCGAGGTGTTCACGGCAATACTCGATCACCGCTTGTTCATTGCCCTCTAAGCCTTCGGCTAATTCAACGAAGGCGCAAGGGACTTCACCCCATTTTGGATCTGGCAAGGCAACCACCGCCGCTGTAATCACGCCGGGATAGCGGCACAACACATCTTCCACTTCAATCGAAGAAATGTTCTCACCACCCGAGATAATCACGTCTTTGGAACGGTCTTTAATTTTGATGTAGCCATCAGGTTGAATCACCGCCAAGTCACCGGTATGGAACCAGCCGCCGGCTAAAGATTCATTGGTGGCATCGGGGTTTTTCAGATAACCCTTCATCACCAAATTACCACGGAACATAATTTCGCCCATGGTTTCGCCATCATGTGGCACTTCGGTCATGGTGTTAGGATCCATGACGGTCATGCCATCTTGCATCGAATAGCGCACGCCTTGACGACCATTTTTCTCGGTGCGATCAGCCAAGGTGAGGTTGTCCCACTCTGGATGTTTAGCGCACACCGAAGCAGGGCCATAGGTTTCAGTCAGGCCGTAAACGTGGGTGATGTTGAAACCCAGTTTTTCCATGCCTTCAATCACCGACGAGGGTGGTGCAGCGCCGGCAACCAAGCAATTCACACCGTGTTCAATGCCTTCTTTGCAATCAGCAGGGGCATTGATCAGCAAATTGTGAACAATCGGGGCGGCACAGTAGTGCGTCACTTTGTGTTCTTTGATCAGATCAAAGATGGCGCGGGCATCAATACGGCGTAAGCAAACATTGGTGCCAACATTGGCTGCCATCGTCCACGGGAAGCACCAGCCATTGCAATGGAACATCGGCAGCGTCCACAGATACACCGCATGGCGTGGCATACCCCATTCCAAGATGTTACAAACCGCGTTCAAATACGCGCCGCGATGGTGGTAAACCACACCTTTCGGGTTGCCGGTGGTGCCCGAGGTGTAGTTCAGGGCAATCGCTTCCCACTCGTCGGCTGGCATACCCCAAGCAAAATTAGCATCGCCTGTAGCAATGAAGGCTTCGTATTCGATTTCACCTAAGCATTTACCGCTGCCGGTGTAAACGACATCATCGACATCAATCACCAGCGGAGGCTGTTCCAACAATTTCAATGCACCGGCGATGGTGTCAGAGAATTCGCGGTCGGTAATCAATACCTTGGCTTCACCATGCTTGAGCATAAAGGCAATCGCCTCGGCATCTAAGCGGGTGTTGAGGGTGTTGAGCACCGCACCGGTCATAGGGATGCCAAAATGACATTCAACCATGGCTGGGATGTTAGGTAACATCACCGCAACGGTATCCCCTTTACCGATGCCGCGTTGTTGTAAAGCAGAAGCCAGACGACGGCAGCGGGCATAAGTTTCTTGCCAAGTAAAACGCTGATCGCCGTGAATGACGGAAATGGTATTTGGATAAACTGTTGCTGCGCGCTCTAAAAACGTCAGAGGCGACAAAGAAACGTGATTAGCAGGGGTTTTGTCCAAACCGATTTGATAGGGGTTAGCCGCTTGCATGAGTTCTCCTTCATTTGGTTTTTATCCGTTCATAATTCATGGAACAATTTGCAAAACTTTGTACCAATCGTAACGAATGTTTGCAGTGCACCATTTTGTGGTGTTTTTAGTTCACTATGCGCCTGCTTTTTGCGCAGCGCGGTCTTTATTGTATGAGGTTTTCTATGACTGAAAGCGTCCGTCCAGCCTCTTCGGCTAACGAACCCCAAACTCATCTCCATGAGCATTTACTGGTGGGCTTAGATTGGCTAGATCAGGGTCTGACGCTGTTCGATACAGATCTACGCTTAATGGCGTGGAATCGTCGCTTTTTACAGCTTTTAGACTTCCCCGAGTCGCTGCCAAAATTGGGAACACCGTTTGAAGCGTTTATTCGTCATAACGCACTGCATGGAGAATATGGCGAAGGCGATGCTGAACAACGGGTGCGGCTGATTGTGGAGCAAGCACGGGCGGTATTAACCGATCAAACCGAATGGGTGCGGCCAAATGGGCGCATTTTGAAGCTACATGGCGAGTTTTTGCCCGAACTTGGTTACATCACGTTATATACCGACATCACAGAACAGCGCGCTTTAGAGCAGGTGGTACAACAACATCATGCTCAACTCGAAGACAGTGTGCGGCGGCGAACGGCTGAGCTTGAAGCGGCCAATGCGCGCTTGCGCGAAGCCAGTGAAATCAACAGTCAAATGACTGCTGCATTGCAGCGCAGTGAGGAACGATTGCGGCTGATGACCGATACCATTCCGGCTCTGATTGCCTATTTTGACCATGAACAAGTCTATCGCTATGCCAATCGCGGCTACGCTGATTGGTTTGGTCGCCGTAATGAGCACATCGTAGGCCACCATATCGAAGCGGCGCTCGGGATTAAGTTCTATGCCGCCGTCAAAAGTTATGTTGAACAGGCGCTGACTGGGGCGCGCGTCACGTATGAATATTCGATGGAAAAAGAGGACGGCAGCACCATTTTTGCCCGCAGCACCTTGGTGCCCGAGGTCTCGCCAGAGGGGAAGGTGTTAGGGTGTTTTGTGCTGTCATTTGACATTACTGAGCAAAAACATACACAAGCTGCCTTGGTTCAAGCGCAGAAAATGGAAGCCGTGGGTCAACTGGCCGGTGGGCTGGCGCACGACTTTAACAATATGTTGACGGTGGTGATTGGTAACTTGGCCGAGTTACAAAATCGTTGTGGGCAAGACCCACAAGTGACCGAATTTTTAGAGCCTGCGCTCCATGCTGCCGAGCGCGGCGTCGAGCTGATTAAGCGTTTATTGTCTTTCTCGCGACAACAGCCACTCGAACCCAAAACTGTACAAATCGGCGGTTTGATTCTTGGCATGATGAAATTATTGCGGCGTTCGTTGCCGGAAAATTCGTTGCCGGAAAATATCACCATGAACACAGCACTGGGTGAGACACCGCTATATGCCACGGTTGACCCGCATCAACTGGAAAGCGCCATCCTTAATTTGGTGCTCAATGCCCGTGATGCGATGCCTGAAGGTGGCGAATTGTTAATTGAAGCCACTCGCCATCCACTGACCGAAGAAGAAGCGCAAGATTGCCAGATGCAGGTAGGGGAATATATCCGCATTTCGGTGCGTGATAACGGCACTGGGATAGACCCCACCATCCAAATGCGCGTGTTCGAGCCCTTTTTTACGACCAAGCGTTTTGGCTCGGGCAGTGGCTTGGGGCTGGCGATGGTGTATGGTTTTGTGCAGCAATCTGGCGGCGGTATTCGCCTCGATAGCCAATTGGGCAAAGGCACGGTGGTATCGCTGTTCTTGCCTTGCGCTGATGAGGAGTCGGTGCCGACTGGACGCTTGAATTTCAGCGGTCGGGCGGGTGGCCGTGACAAACCCTTGGTGCTGTTAACCGAGGATGATCCTGAAGTGCGGCGGATTGTGCGTTTGCAACTGACTGGCTTGGGCTATCCTGTCCTTGAAGCAGAAAATGGTGATGAAGCCGCCGCAATGGTGGAAAATATCGCTGAAATTGGTCTGCTGCTGTCAGATGTGGTGATGCCCGGCCAACTGAATGGCCGCACCTTGGCAGATTTTGCGCGTCGTCATCGTCCGCATTTGCGGGTGGTGTTGATGAGTGGTCATGCGGCGGGTTCGAGTGTCTCGCATCCCAGCTTGCAGGCTGTCCCTATTCTTGAAAAACCGTTTACCCAGGAACAGTTATCACAGGTCCTGGATGAGGTAATAATGTGTCAACGACCCCTTTAACTGCTATGGAAACCACCACTCGACAGGAAAAATTGATTTTTCTGGTAGAAGACGATATGTCGGTGGCGCGTTTAATCGCCACCATCTTGCGCGACTATCAATTCAAGTGCGAGTGTTTCCGCACCGGCAGCGAACTGTTCCGCCGCTTACGGACGGCGACCCCCGATTTGTGCATTATCGACCTCGGTTTGCCAGATATGGACGGCATGGAAATCGTGCGTCAGCTACGGGCGAAAACCCGCTGTGGCGTGATGATTTTGACCGGACGAGGTCATGTCGGAGATCGCGTCATGGGCTTAGAAATCGGTGCTGATGACTATGTAATGAAACCGTTTGAACCCCGCGAATTGGTGGCGCGTTTGCGCAGTATTCTGCGGCGTTGTGAACAAGCGGCAGAATTAGGGCCAGACAATACGCGAATTGCGTGTTTTTCTGGCTGGCGCTACGACCCCGAGAGCTATACCTTGTTTGCGCCGGATGGCAGTAAAAAATCCATCAGTGCCAGCGAAGGGCAAATGCTACAGCGTTTTCTCGAGCGTCCAAACCGTGTGTTGCCGCGTGAACAATTACTCGGTCAAAACGATATGTCCCCGTTTGACCGCAGTATTGATGTGCGGATTTCGCGTTTGCGCCGTAAATTAGGCGATGACACCCACAATCCGCGCTTAATTAAAACCGTCTATGGCGCTGGCTATTTGTTTGTCAGTACCGTGACGTGGGAATAACTTCGTCCTCACGTTCTGCATCCAAACGCCGTACAAATTCGCCCAACTCGGTCATCAGTTTGTCTAAACGAGCGATAGAACGTGCAATCGAGGCGGTTTCGGATGATAAGGCGAGCGTGGCCTGACCAAAATCAGTGATGTCATGGCTAAAGGTATCGAAACCTGCCGATTGTGTTTTATTGGCTTCCGCTGCACGGCCTAACATACGGGCAATCTGTTGCGCACCACGAATAATTTGTTCCAAGCGTTGTTGTGCCTGTCGCGTATGTTCGGTGCCATCAGCCATCCGGCTAGAGCCCTGTCGGATGGCGTTGAGGGCCGATTCTGTGCCGCTGGTGATGAGGTTAATGCGCTGAGTAATGTCTTGCGTTGCACCTTGGGTACGCTCGGCCAATTTGCGGACTTCATCGGATACCACTGCAAAACCGCGCCCAGCTTCACCGGCGCGGGCCGCCTCAATCGCTGCATTTAAGGCCAGCAAATTCGTTTGTTCGGCAATCTCGTTAATCATTTCGATAATGCCGCGAATCTCGCTCGAACGCCGCCCTAATTCTTCAATTGCTTGCGAAGACAATAAAATTGCCTGTTGTGCTTCATCAAGTCGATATACCGCTTGATTCATAATATTGCCGCCGTCCGTGGCTTCTTCTCCGGCTGAACGGGCGGTTTGTGCTGCTTCTTCAGATTGACCAGCGGTTTGGCCGGCAAGGGTGGACATTTGTTGTACGGTGACCACCATGCCTTGCGTACGCGCACTTTGCGCCTCCATGGTTTGCACCATGAAATGCGTGGAATCGGCGATTTCTTTGCTTTCGCGGCTGGCCGAGCGCACCGAACGGGTTAATTGTGTCAGCATCTCGCTGACCTGTTGTCTGGCGGTTTCTGCTTGTTCGCGGGCAATTTCCAACTTGGCAAAACCACGGGTTTTTGCACTATCGAATGCCAAACTCAGCGCCAACACCACCAAAATCAGCCCAATCAGTGACTTTGCTTGCAGCTCTGGAATCCGCTCCACCGCAATCGGGCTATGGGGCAAGGCATCGGCTTGGCCGTATAAAAATAAAAACAAACCAATGCAAAGAAAGCTCAACAGCGCCCAAATCATGCCGGCTCGCCGTCCTGACACAAAGGTGGCCGCGACCGGTACACAGGCATACCACACGATGCTGGTCGATAAAATGCCACCGTTGACATACACCATCCATGTCACCATGCCAAACATCACGGCACTGACGGCATAGCCCACAACGGTTACCGCACCACTGAGGCGTAAGAAAAACGCCATTACAAACATCAACGCCCCGCCTAATACAATCCCCCACCCCATCGCTGGATGCTGCAGTTTGAAATAGGACAAGGCAAAGAGAGGGGCAATCGTGCCAGCTAAAAGTGCCACGCCCACAGTGGTGCGGGCGCGGATCATTTGTTCGGGTTGTTGCCGTATGTGTTCTGGGATAAACCATTCTGTCGGCGATGGGCGTTGCTGCATACGATGTTTTCCTCTCGTTATTAGTATGGGGTGTTGCCTAATGCGTTATTTCACTCGACGGTGAATTGAGGGGTTCAAACGTATGTTTTATTTTGTTTTGCGTCAAGCGTTGGGCGATAAATATTTGTAAAGACAGGGATTTGCTGCTTTGCAAAAAATCCCAATAGCTTTTTTTGTTGGGGGTTGGGTCATGCTAAAAAAATAATTTGTCCTGCCAATCTCACGCGGTTTGCGTGCGGCAATGAAACTTGCCGGTGAAAGTTGTCGCCTAAGCTGGCAGTTCTGTTGCAAAATCAACAATTGCAATCTGTTTTTGTTAGCCTGTGTTTTTCGACTGAATATTGAAAAGGAACTGTGATGTCTGCTGCGATCACCCGCGCCACCTTTGATGAAGTGATGTTTCCCAACTATGCCCCTGCCGCCTTTATTCCGGTGCGCGGGCGTGGCGCGCGTCCCGGTGCGCGGGCGTGGCGCGCGTCTGTGGGATCAAGCAGGGCGTGAATTTGTGGATTTTGCCGGCGGCATTGCAGTGAACTCTCTTGGCCATTGCCACCCCGCCTTAGTCGAGGCCTTAACCGAACAAGCACAACAGTTATGGCATGTCTCGAATGTGATGACTAACGAACCTGCACTGCGTTTAGCCAGCAAATTGGTGGCGGCGACCTTTGCTGAAAAAGTGTTTTTCTGCAATTCCGGTGCCGAGGCAAACGAAGCTGCTTTGAAATTGGCGCGTAAATATGCCCACGACCATTTTGGGCCACATAAGCACCATATTGTCTCTACCCTCAATTCATTTCATGGCCGAACCTTATTCACGGTCTCGACCGGTGGACAGCCAAAGTATGTTGAAGGGTTCGCCCCTGCCCCATCTGGTATTGAGCACATTCCCTATAACGACATTGCTGCGCTCGAAGCCGCCGTCAACGACAATACCTGTGCCATTATTGTGGAGCCGGTGCAGGGTGAAGGCGGTGTTTTGCCAGCCCAGCGTGAATTTTTAGCGGCTGCCCGTGAAATTGCCGACCGTCATCAGGCTTTGCTGATTTTTGATGAAGTGCAAACAGGGATGGGGCGTTCAGGCTCGTTGTTCGCCTATATGGAATATGGCGTGACTCCCGATATTTTGTCCTCGGCTAAGTCGTTGGGCGGTGGTTTCCCGATTGGGGCCATTTTAAGTACCGCCAAAGTGGCGGCCAGTTTTGGCGTGGGCTCGCACGGTACTACCTATGGCGGCAATCCCTTGGCGTGTGCTGTGGCAGAACGGGTGTTGGATGTCATCAATACACCGTCCACTCTCGCCGGTGTGAAAGCCAAACATCAGCGTTTAGTAGCGGGGCTGGAAGCGTTAAATGCCCGTTATCAAGTCTTTGCCGAAGTGCGCGGTTTGGGGCTGTTGTTGGGTGCGGTGATGAATGAGCGTTATCAAAATCAAGCCAAAGCCCTGATGCAAGCAGCAGAAGAAGAATTGTTGATTGTGTTGGTGGCGGGGATGAATGTGTTGCGTTTTGCCCCTTCGCTGGTGATTGACGATGCCGACATTGATGAAGGCTTAGCACGCTTGGATCGTGCATTGGCTCGTTTTGTGGCTCAACAAGGGTAATGCGATGATCATTCGCCCGGTACGGGTGTCCGACCTGCCTGCTATCGAACGCATGGCTCACGATAGTGGGGTGGGCGTCACCAATCTTCCCGATCAAAGAGATACCTTATTCGAACGCATTTGTTTATCGGTGCGTTCGTTTGAAACCGATGTGGCAACCTATGGCACCGAGTTTTATCAATTTGTGTTGGAGGGAGGATGAAGGCCGGTTGTGTGGGACGGCGGCGATTGCGGCGGCGGCAGGGTTTTCTGAACCATTTTACAGTTATCGTAATGAAACTCTTATCCACGCCTCCGCTAGCTTGAATGTCCACAATAAAATTCATGCTTTAACTTTATGTCATGATTTATCTGGTGAAAGCCAGCTATGTGCCTTCTTTTTAGAGCCGGCTTATCATCGCCATCCTTATGCGGCACAGCTGTTATCGCGGGCGCGGTTATTGTTTATTGCTCAACACCGCGAGCGTTTTGCGCGGCGTTTGATTGCCGAAATGGTGGGGTGGACTGATGAAAATGGAATATCGCCATTTTGGGAAGCGATTGGGCGCAAGTTTTTCCACATCGATTACGCCCAAGCACAACATTTAGTTGCCACTCGCAGTAAAACGTTTGTCGCCGAGTTAATGCCCAGCTATCCCATCTACGTCAGCTTATTGCCCGATGCCGCCCAGCATGTGATTGGACAAATTCATCCCGATGCTGAATTGCCGTGGTCGATTTTGATGGCCGAGGGATTTGAAGACGAAGATTATTTAGCGATTTTTGACGGTGCGCCGACTTTAGTCGCTCGTACCGATCATGTCCGTTCAATCGCTGCAGCAAAATCCTATTTTGTGCGACATGCTGCGCCTGCCGCATCGCACACCCAGCCCTATTTATTAGCCAATACCGCGACGGCCGAGTTTCGTGCCACCCTCACCACCGGTACGGTGGATGTGAATAAATTGTATCTACCGCTGGAAACCTGCGCCGCACTTGGGCTGCGTGAGGGCGAAACGGTGACTGCCTTGCCTGTGGATGAATCCTTATGTTAGTGCTGCGCCCCATCGCTGAAACCGATCTTGCGGTGCTGCTGCGTTTTGCGGCGGCAGCTGGGGTCGGGGTCACTTCGTTGCCAGTGGATGAAGCCCGTCTAGCCCAGCGGATTACCGCCTCACAGCAGGCATTTGCGGGGCTGAGCCCGTTGGCCGAGGCGGATTATTTGTTTGTATTGGAAGACCAAACCCGACAACAGGTGGTCGGCATCAGCGCCATTCGTGGCGCGGTGGGCTTGGATGCGCCGTGTTATCACTATCGGATTGGCACTATGGTGCATGCCTCTCCTGCGCTAGGGATTTGGAGTCAACATCAAAGCCTATTTTTGTCGAATGATTACACCGGTTGTGCTGAGTTGTGCTCACTTTATCTCGACCCTAGCGTGCGTGGGCAAGGCTGGGGCGCGTTATTATCGCGGGCACGCTTTTTGTTCATTGCACAATTTATCAGCCGTTTTCCGGCTCGCGTGATCTCAGAATTGCGTGGGGTGTGTGATGGTCAGGGGCGCTCTCCCTTTTGGGAAGGCTTGGGCCGTCATTTTTTCCAAATTGATTTTGCCGAAGCCGATCGTTTAACTGGACTGGGGCACAAAGCCTTTGTGGCGGAAATGATGCCGAAATATCCGGTGTATCTCGATTTTCTGCCGGCTGAGGCCCAAGCGGTGCTGGCACAAACCCATCCCGATACGGTATTGGCAGAAGCCTTGTTGCGTCACGAGGGCTTTGTGCAACAAGGCTATGTCGATATTTTTGATGGCGGGCCAACGCTGGTGGCGGAGACGGAGCAGATTCGTACTGTTGCTGCCAGCCGCTGTTATCGACTGCGGGTGGTTGAATCACTTCCTGCAACCGCTACCCCCTATCTCTTGAGCAATACGGTTGATCAACAGTTTCGGGCGGTGCTTGCTTCTGCTGTCTGTCATCACGAGCGTGAAGAAATTGAATTGATGCCTAGTGTGGCTGCAGCGTTATTGCGACAAGAGGGCGATATCGTGCGGGTATGTCCGTTGCCTGCGCGGTGAGGTTGAGAGATAAACAGCACTGCGCTATTTCGGTGCAGTGCATCCTACTATCGTCCCACGGCAACCTCCCACCCAAACTGTTTAAGATTCTCAACGATGATTTTGCAGACTCTACGCTGACCTTTCTCAAATTTGGCATGACGAAATAATTTTCTGATTTCTCGGCCATGCTCTGCCATTTTTATGCAATTTATGGGATATTTTTCCTGCTATGACAGAAAAAATGCCATTTTCTCTACAGCTATTGTTGGCCTTTTCGAGTAAAACAAGAAGGTGATGTGGCTTTTCTCTGCGTTTAAAAAAATATTCACATTTCGCAGCTTAAGTTGCAAAACAGTGCTGGGTTTCCCTGTTTTGGGGCATGTTTTATGCCAGATTATTGTGCGTTGCGACATTACAAAATAGTGAAAACATAGGGGAATTTTCCAGAAAACTGCGCTAAGGTAGTGTAAAAACCCACTCGGTAGCCTTTACTGCAGTAAATAATTTTTTTATTGCGTTGACAGGGTGGGCAGTCAAAACCATAATCCGCCCCATACCGCTCAAGCGGTTTTTCAAATAAAAAAGACGGGATCACGAGGTGTAATTTCTGACCTGTCCTTGCTTGACTTCGTTTCTTGGCGAAGTTTAACCCCATGCAAAGGCAAAGGAGAGTTCCTGCTGTGGATTTTCTACAACAGATACTGAATGGGCTGGTGCTCGGCAGTATTTATGCGCTGATTGCGCTTGGGTACACCATGGTGTACGGCATTATGGGTTTGATCAACTTTGCCCATGGTGAAGTGACAATGATCGGTGCGATGGTAACGATTACCGTGTTGGGTGTATTAGCCAATGCTGGTGTCGATTTGCCGGGGGCCGTGATGGTGTTATTGGCTCTGATGGTGGCGATTCCGGTGTGTATGTTGCTGGGCTTTACCATCGAACGGGTGGCCTATCGGCCATTGCGTAATGCACCGCGACTGGCTCCGCTGATTACAGCGATTGGTCTGTCGATTGTGTTACAAAACCTAGCCATCTTAATCTGGGGCCGTAACTACATCCCCTTCCCGCCTTTATTGCCACACGATAGTGTCAATATCTTTGGCGCCTCGATTACCGTGTTGCAAGTGGTCATTATCTTCTTGGCGATTGCCATCATGGTGGGCCTGTTGCTGATGGTCGAAAAAACCAAGCTTGGCCGTGCCATGCGTGCTACCAGCCAAAACCCTGCTGTTGCAGGTTTGATGGGGGTGAATGTCAACACCGTGATTTCGATGACGTTTGTGATTGGTGCCGGCTTAGGCGCGATTGCTGGCGTGATGGTGGCGGCAAACTATGACCAAGCACACTCGCACATGGGGTTCTTGATTGGTCTGAAAGCCTTTACTGCTGCGGTATTGGGTGGGATTGGTAACCTCGGTGGTGCGGTGGTCGGTGGCATTCTGTTGGGGGTGATCGAGTCGTTGGGCGCAGGTTATATCGGTGATTTAACCGGTGGTTTCCTTGGCAGCCACTATCAAGACATCTTTGCCTTTATGGTATTGATTTTAGTGTTGGTGTTCCGTCCGTCTGGTTTGTTGGGCGAACGCGTGGCCGAACGTGCTTGATTGACTGGGAGACAGACAGATGACACAAGTCAACAAGGTAAAACAACTGGCCGTTTTCGGCTTGGCGGCGATTGGTTTAGCCTGCCTACCTTTTATTGTCGGCGGTACGCTGGGTAATTCTTGGGTGCGTACCCTCGATTTTGCCCTGCTGTATATCATGCTGGCATTGGGTCTGAATATCGTGGTCGGTTTTGCTGGCCTACTCGATTTGGGCTTTATTGCTTTCTATGCTGTGGGGGCCTATACCTACGCCCTGCTTAACTCGCCACACTTCGGCATCTTCTTACCGTGGTGGACGATTTTGCCGGTGGGGGCTTTCCTTGCCGCGTGTGCTGGCATTATGTTGGGGACGCCGGTCTTAAAACTACGCGGTGACTATCTGGCGATTGTGACCTTGGGTTTTGGGGAAATTATTCGGATTTTTATGAATAACCTCAATGCGCCAATCAACATCACCAACGGGCCACAAGGGGTGAATATGATTGCCCCAGTCGAAATTGCCGGTGTTAGTTTAGGTAAATCGATTGAATTGTTTGGCACCAAAATTAACTCGGTGTACCTGTATTACTACCTGTTCCTGATTCTCTGTGTCTTAACCGTGATTGTGTGTTCGCGCTTGCAACATTCCCGTATTGGTCGGGCGTGGGTGGCGTTGCGTGAAGATGACATTGCCGCCTCGGCGATGGGGATTAACATCCGCAACATCAAACTGTTGGCTTTTGCCCTCGGCGCGGTGTTTGGTGGGATTGCCGGTGGTTTGTTTGCCAGCTTCCAAGGCTTTGTATCGCCAGAATCGTTCGGTTTGTTAGAGTCGATCATGGTGTTGGCGATGGTGGTGTTGGGCGGCATGGGGCATATCCCAGGGGTGATTCTGGGTGCGATCTTGCTGACCATCACACCAGAATTGCTGCGTGATGTGATTGGCCCAGTGCAAATGGCTGTTTTTGGCAAAATGTTGATCGATCCAGAAAATGCACGGATGTTGTTGTTCGGTTTAGCGCTGATTTTGGTGATGTTGTTGCGTCCAGAAGGCCTGTGGCCGAATAAGCGTCGGGCAGCTGAGTTCCACGATGCCCTCGACGAAGATTTGCCTGCTGTTGATTCTCAGGCACGTCAAGAAGGAATCAAGGGGTAAATCATGGCAGAAGCACTACTTAAAATTGAAGGTATTCACAAACGCTTCGGTGGTCTGCATGCGCTCAACGATGTTGGGCTGACGATCAACAAAGGTGAGATTTACGGTTTGATTGGCCCGAATGGGGCGGGTAAAACCACTTTGTTTAACGTGCTAACCGGTCTGTATCAGCCTGATGAAGGGGTGTTTACCTTTAACGGTAAAGACCTATTCTGCAAAAAACCGCATGTGATTGTTGACGCAGGGATTGCGCGCACATTCCAAAACATTCGTCTGTTTGGTGAAATGACGGCGTTGGAAAACGTGATGGTGGGTCGTCATGTCCGCACGTTTGCTGGCGCGTTGGGTGCGATGTTGCGAGACAAAAAAACTCGCAATGAAGAAAAAGCCATTCGGCAACGGGCGCGTGAGTTGTTGGCTTATGTCGGCATTTCAGAAGTCGCCAATGAACGGGCAAAAAACCTCAGCTATGGTCACCAACGGCGTTTAGAAATTGCCCGTGCGCTGGCCACCGAGCCGACTTTATTGGCCTTGGATGAACCTGCTGCCGGTATGAACCCTCGCGAGACAGAAGACTTGCAGGTGTTGATGGAAAAAATCCGCGCCACCGGCGTCACGTTGTTGTTGATTGAACATGATGTGAAGTTAATGATGACTTTGTGTGACCGGATTGCGGTGTTGGACTACGGTAAGAAAATTGCCGAAGGTCTGCCTGCCGAGGTGAAAAACAACCCTCGCGTGATCGAGGCCTATTTGGGAGCTGCCCACGCATGAGCCTGCTTGAAGTGAAAAAGCTTGAAGTTGCCTACGGCGGCATTCAAGCGGTAAAAGGGATCGACTTGCATATCGAGCAAGGCGAATTGGTGACGCTGATTGGTGCCAACGGTGCCGGCAAAACCACCACGTTGAAAACCTTGGTGGGTTTGGTCAAACCAAAGTCAGGTTCGATTAGCTACGATGGCAACGACTGCACGAAAATTCCGGTGCATCATTTTGTCTCGAAAGGCCTGTCTTTGGTGCCCGAGGGTCGTGGGGTGTTCTCACGCCTAACCGTCGAAGAAAACCTGCGGATGGGGGCGTTTTATCGCAACGATCCAAACGCCATCAATGCAGAAATCGAACATGTTTACGAGCTCTTTCCTCGTTTGAAAGAACGCTATAAACAGTTGGCTGGGACGTTGTCGGGCGGTGAACAACAGATGTTGGCAATGGGCCGTGCGATTTTGGCAAAGCCTAAACTGTTGTTATTAGACGAACCTTCGATGGGTTTAGCACCGATTATCGTGCAAAAAATCTTTGAAATTGTGAAAATGATTTCTCAGCAGGGCGTAACCATTTTATTGGTTGAGCAAAACGCGAAGTTGGCGTTAGAAGTCTCCGACCGAGGTTATGTGATGGAGTCCGGTAAAATTACGATGTCCGGCCCTGCGCAAGAATTGTTACACAGTGATGCAGTGAAAAAAGCCTATTTGGGCGAATAAACACTGGCAACCCTTCACGAGACTTGTGCCACCCTGCGAGGGGTGGCATTTTTTTGTGCGACCGGTAGGGCGCACCCAGTTGGAGGCAAGTCGGTAGGTATGTTTTTTTGCCCACCACATAATGGCCCGAATTTAGTGGACACAAACCCCGTGCCCACCACATCGGCAAAACGGCAAAACACCGCCGCATGTAACACCGAACCGCCTCGCCCTGAATTGGGTCGGGCGGTTTTTTTCCCCTCCCCCTAAGCGAAACAGCCGGTGGTTGGATACAAAGGTAAGATTTAGTTATACTAAAGTATAACCTGATAAATGGGAGATGCTCATGTACACAACAAGTTTGCGCAAGGTTGGCGGTTCGGTCATGTTGGCCGTGCCCCCTGCTTTTCTTGACCAACTGCATCTACACGCAGGTGTGACGGTAGGGCTTGCGATCGACCATGGCTGTCTGGTGGTTAATCCGAATCTACGGCCACGTTACACGCTCGAAGAGTTGCTTGCTCAGTGCGATCCCAATGCTGAGATCTCGGCGGAAGATCGTGAATGGCTGGAGGCACCTGCGGTTGGTGGCGAGCTGTTGTGATGGAGCGAGGTGATATTTATCTCGTTTCACTTGACCCGACATCAGGTCACGAGCAACAGGGTACTCGCCCCGTGCTGGTGGTATCACCGACAGCGTTTAACCGGCTGACACGAACGCCCATCGTACTGCCGATTACCAGTGGCGGTAATTTTGCTCGCACAGCGGGCTTTGCTGTTTCTCTTATGGGATCAGGTACACAAACGACGGGTATCGTGCGCTGTGATCAGCCCCGCGCACTCGATATTGATTCACGCCACGGCCGCAAACTTGAAAGCGTGCCACAGTCCGTGCTTGACGAGGTACTCGCCAAAATTGCGCCGATCTTCACTTGATTGTGCGTAACTCTGGTACTCAAACGAGTTCGGTAGTGTGGGCATGTTTTTTTGCCCACCGCTTAATAGCTACGAATTTAGTGGGCACAAACCCCGTACCCACTCCACCGAAATAAAAATTTGCACAATAAAAAAAGCCCGATTACGGGCTTTTTTATTTCTATGATAAATAATCTTTCATTACCGATTTAGGCGTTTGCTAATCGCTGGCGCAGTTGTTGTGTGGCGCGCAGCATGGCAGCTAAAGCGGCTTCAGTTTCTGGCCAACCACGGGTTTTAAGGCCGCAATCGGGATTCACCCACAGCCGCGATGCTGGGATGACGGCCAAAGCTTTTTCCAACAGCCGCACAATATCCGCCTCAGTCGGAACGCGTGGACTATGAATGTCATACACCCCAGGGCCAATTTCATTTGGATAGGCAAATTCACCAAACGCATCCAACAACTCCATATCAGACCGGCTGGTTTCAATGGTAATCACATCGGCATCTAAAGCAGCAATAGCGGGCAGAATGTCGTTAAATTCGGAATAGCACATGTGGGTGTGAATCTGTGTGCTGTCGTTGACAGCCGAAGCCGAAACACGGAAAGCGAACCCTGCCCAATCTAAATAATCCTGCCATTGGCTGCGTTGTAACGGTAAACCTTCGCGGAAAGCCGGTTCATCGATTTGAATGACAGTAATACCCGCTTGTTCGAGGTCTTTCACTTCGGCACGGATAGCTAAGGCAATATCCAAGCAGGTATCACGCCGTGGCTGATCATCGCGGACAAACGACCATTGCAAAATGGTGACTGGCCCAGTCAACATCCCTTTCATCGGCTTATCGGTCAGGCTTTGGGCAAATTGGCTCCACGCTACCGTCATCGCCGTTGGGCGGCTAACATCACCAAACAAAATCGGTGGTTTCACACAACGGCTACCATAACTTTGCACCCAGCCATTGCGGGTGAAGGCAAACCCTTCTAACTGTTCGCCGAAGTATTCCACCATGTCGTTGCGTTCGGCTTCACCATGAACCAATACATCCAAACCAAGTGCCAACTGTTTTTCGACCGCAAAGCGAATTTCCTGCTCCATCGCTTGTTGATAGCTGTGCTGATCAAGTTCGCCACGTTTGAAAGCGGCGCGGGCACGGCGGATGTCGGGGGTTTGTGGGAAAGAACCAATGGTGGTGGTGGGCAATAACGGTAGCTTCAGTGCGGCTTTCTGTGCGGCGGCGCGCTGCGGATACGCGCTATGGCGTTGACCATCGGCGGTAGTGAGTGCCTGACGGGCGGCCCGCACCGCCGCATTCACCACACGTGGGCTCTTGGCACGACTGTCCCGTGCATGGTCGCTGGCGGCCAATTCATTGGCAATGCTGGCTTCACCGTGATCGAGACCACGACCTAACACTTTAATCTCATTGAGTTTTTGTGTTGCAAATGCGAGCCAGATTTTCAACTCGCTGTCTAATTCTGTTTCAAAGGCTAAATCAACCGGGGTATGCAACAGAGAACAACTGCTGGATAGCCATAACTGCTGACCAAATTTGCCGGCGGCGGGTTTGAGTTGGGCGAGTTTTTGCGATAAATCTGCCCGCCATACATTGCGTCCATCAATGATCCCTACCGATAACACCCGCTCCGCCGGCCATTGTTGTGTAAAAACAGCTAATTGCGCGGGTGCTCGCACCACATCGATATGTAAACCTGCAATCGGTAAATCTTTTAGCAAAGGCAGCTGTTCTGCTACCGAGGCAAAATAAGTGGTCAGTAACAGTTTGCACGGCTGTGCGGCGAGGGCTTGATAGGCAGTGAAAAAGGCTTGTTGCCATGCTGCATCTAATTCTAGGCCTAAGATCGGTTCATCTATTTGCACCCAATCGATGCCGCGTGCCGCTAGTTGGGTCAGTAAATCGATATACAACGGCAAGAGGTCTGTTAATAGACTGAGTCGATCAAAATTGGCTTCTTTTTCTTTGCCGAGATAAAGAAAACTCACCGGCCCCAATAACACCGGTTTCGCTGGAATCCCTAATGCTTGTGCCTCGCTCAGTTGGTTAAACAAGGTGGCTGGTTGTAATTGAAATGTGGTGTGGCGGTCGAACTCTGGCACCAAATAGTGATAGTTGGTGTCAAACCACTTTGTCATTTCCAAGGCAGGTTGTTGGGCATTGCCCCGCGCTAAGGCGAAATAATCTTCCGTGCTCAAGTTGGCAACATCCAAGCCAAAACGCGCCGGCAGTGCACCAAATAATACTTGATGGTCGAGAACATGGTCGTACAAGGTGAAATCACCGACGGCAATGCGTTCGATGCCAGCCCCTTTTTGTAATAACCAATGCCGCTGGCGCAATTGGCGTGCGGTGGTGTGCAGTGCCTCAACATTGCTTTCTCCACGCCAAAACGCTTCTTGAGCTTGTTTTAATTCACGTTGGGCGCCAATGCGGGGAAAACCAAGGGTGTGTAAGGTGGTCATAGCGAGTGCTCCATAGAAAATCACCCTGCCATGATGCACTCAGTTACAACATGAGGCAAAATCATGTTTTTTATTGTAAGGATGAAAAAAATTTATGTCGCGCTCTGTTTTGGAACTGCGTCATCTACGCACGATGTTGACTTTACAAGACACTGGCAGCGTTTCTGCTGCGGCCCAACGGCTGCATCTGACGCAATCGGCGTTGTCGCATCAGCTCAAAGCCTTAGAAACGCATTACAACACCCAGCTATTTGATCGACGACGACAACCACTGTGCGCTACACAAACCGGCCAACGGTTGTTGACCTTGGCACAACTGGTCTTACCTGCCGTCGAAGAAGCCGAGCGTGAGTTAAGCCGCATGGTGGATGGTGAGGCAGGTTGTTTGCGGATTGCGGTGGAATGCCACACCTGTTTCGACTGGTTGATGCCAACGATGGACGATTTTCGGGCCCATTGGCGAGAGGTTGAGCTGGATATTGTGTCGGGCTTTCATGCCGACCCAACCAGTTTGCTGTTGACTCATCGTGCTGATTTGGCGGTGGTATCAGAATACGAACCCGATCCAGCGGTGTTTTATACCCCATTATTTCGTTATGAAATTATGGCTTTGCTGGCAAATGATCATCCATTGGCAGAAAAACCACGGCTGTCGGCGGAGGATTTCCGTGATCAAACCTTAATTACCTATCCAGTGCCGGATGACATGCTTGATCTAGTGCGGCAGGTGTTATTGCCAGCCGGTATCAATCCTGCACGGCGTACCTCAGAGCTTACTGTCGCTATCTTACAGTTGGTGGCCAGTCGCCGAGGGGTGGCGGCATTGCCGTTTTGGGCGGTGAAATCGTATGTGGATCGCCACTATATTTCGGCACGGCCGATTGGCGAGGGAGGGTTATTTGGTGAGTTGTATGCGGTGGTGCGGCAAGAAGATGCCCATTTACCGTATATGGCCGATTTTTTACATACCATGCGCGAGGTCTGTGCCAGCGCATTGGCTGGTATTGCCTTACTGCCGTTGGTGGAGTGAATACACTGCCTGTTGTGCCAATTGTTCGGCCAAAGCCGCATCGCTACCTGCTAATAAAGTTAAGCCGGCTTGACTGGCAAGGCTGCTGAGGATGGGGGGGATACGGCGGTGGCGGTCGAGGACGTAAAATTGTGTGTCTTGGCGCAATGGCAGTGGGAGGTTATCTAATAGCTGTGCCACTTCCTTGACCAAACGCAGCGGAGGCAGGCCGGTGGGCGCCTGTAGCACATGAAAGCGTCGTAAGGTCTCATGGTGAATCAATGCTAACACTGCATGTTCGGGGGTGAGGTCTAATAAACCAACGGCTTGTTGTTTAGTTTGTGCGAGGGTGTGCGCGGTAGTGACGGTGGCGACTTGCGGTACGGCAACTAATAGACCCAGTAAATGAACCGCTTTAGACAGGGTTTGTAGTCGTTGTCGCGGGGCAAAAATGGCATGGCGTGTGACGGTGAGGGTTTGGCCGCTGTGTAAGGCGTGGAGTTGCGTTTGCCATTGCCCATCCACTTCGTAATCCGCCGGCAGCTCAAGCAACATTAAGCTATGGGGTGTCAAAGGATGAGGCGCGGCACCATCATAAGCCTGTTTGAATGTTTCCCCATCGAGGGCTGTCGGGTGGTTGAGTTGGATACGGCTTTGATTGGTATGACTGGCCACCCAATCGGCAGGCAGCAAGGGATAGACTAAAGACGGTGGTTGAGCGCCCACTTGATAGGCTTGGTCGAGTAAAGCGGAAATATGATGGGCAAGATGATCAGTGGAATACCAATCTTGCGCTTGGATATCACGCTGACGTGACAAATGAATCAGCTGTGAGCCTTCAAGAATTGGAAAAGTAAGGACAAGTGCACGATCTGCCAGTAGCAGACTGGCCCCTGAACACATTGGCATGGAGAGAATTCCACCAGAGCAAACAAACCTCCAGCATAACAAAGAACAGGCAGACAGCGCAGGGGGGCCTGCGCTGTGCCCTAGTCGTCGTGGCCGTCGTCGAGGTGTAATTCGTGGATTTTTCGCGTTAATGTGTTGCGACCAAAGCCAAGTAAATGGGCGGCTTCAACACGTCGGCCGCCGGTGTGTTGCAAGGCCACACGGATCAACGCTGCTTCAAAACTGCGGCTGAGGTCATCAATAATATTGGCCTCACCGCGTTTGAGACGGGCTTCTGCTAAAGCGGCCAAGGCACTGAGCCAATCTCCATGATGTTGAACCACGCCAGAGGGCGGTTCATCGCGAAACTCGGGTGGTAAGTCGCCGACTTCTACGGTTTGCCCGGGTGCCATCACCGTTAACCAATGACACAGATTTTCTAGCTGGCGCACATTGCCGTGGAACGGTGCGCTTTTCATCACTTCTAATGCGGCATCGGATAAGCGTTTCGCTTCCACACCCAAACTCTGCGCGCTCTTTTGTAAAAAGTGGCGTGCCAGCAGGGGAATATCTTCCGTACGCTCTCGCAGCGGCGGCAGGCGTAGGCGGATCACATTCAATCGGTGAAATAAATCTTCCCGAAATAAACCTGCTTTGACCCGTTCTTCAAGATTTTGATGGGTAGCAGCAATGACCCGTACATTGGCCTTAATCGGAGTATGACCCCCAACACGATAAAACTGGCCATCAGACAACACCCGTAACAGGCGAGTTTGTAGCTCGGTCGGCATATCACCGATTTCATCTAAAAACAGTGTGCCTCCTTCAGCTTCTTCAAAACGGCCACGGCGTTGGGTGCTGGCGCCGGTGAAGGAACCACGTTCATGGCCGAACAACTCGCTTTCTAATAAATCGCGAGGAATGGCGGCGGTGTTGATGGCGATAAAAGGTCGGTTAGCGCGGGTGGAATGTTGATGCAAAGCATGTGCAACCAATTCTTTGCCCGAGCCCGACTCGCCAGTAATCAACACCGTGACTGACGATTGCGCTAAACGGCCAATGGCGCGGAACACATCTTGCATCGCCGGTGCCTGACCCAGAATCACTTGAGCGGGACTGCTATCATCTTGCTCTTGTCCGGCGCGGTTAGCTTCGGTTAAAGCGCGTTCGACCAGTTGCACTGCATGATCAATGTCAAAGGGTTTGGGTAAATACTCAAAAGCCCCGCCCTGAAAGGCGGCGACGGCTGAGTCCAGATCCGAATGAGCGGTCATCACAATCACCGGCAACTCTGGATACTCACCTTTCACTTTGGCAAGAAACTTTAAGCCATCGGTGCCGGGCATGCGGATGTCGCTGACGATCACCCGTGGCACACGGTCGTACATGGCATTGAGGGCGTCATCAGCACTGCTGAAACTTTCAAATTGAATCCCTGCCCGACTGAGTGCTTTTTCGAGCACCCAGCGTATAGACTTATCATCATCAATAATCCAAACAGGATGGGTCATGGTGTTTTTTCTCCCCCGTTATTCGGTTTGCTGGCAAAAGGTAGTAACACAGTAAAACAGGTGTAACCGGGGCGTGACTCAAAGTCGATGGCCCCTTGATGTTGGTGGACATAGGTTTGTGCCAATGTCAGGCCAAGGCCTGTGCCCTCGGCTCGGCCAGTGACCAACGGATAAAAAATATGGTCTTTTAGCTCGGCGGGAATGCCGGGGCCGTTATCGATAATCTGTAATTGCAACGCCAATTGATAACGTTTGCGGGCAAGGGTGACTTGTCGTACGACACGGGTACGCAACACAATATCACCCACCCCGTGCATCGCTTGTACGCCATTGCGGACAATGTTTAATACCACTTGGATCAATTGTTCCTTATCTGCAAGCAGGGGTGGCAAACTGGTATCGTAGTCGCGCTCTAAACTCAGTCCATGCGGATATTCTGCCAAGACCACACTACGCACCCGTTCTAACACTTCATGAATATTGACCTCGACTTGTTGATGTTTGCGGCTAGGGGTGAGTAAACGATCAACGAGCGACTGTAGCCGCAACGCCTCTTGGGTAATCACATCAAGGTATTCACGCAGTTCGGGTCGTTCTGCCAATTCCAAGGCCAATAATTGTGCTGCACCGCGTATCCCACCCAAAGGGTTTTTAATTTCATGTGCCAAATTACGGATTAGCTCACGGTTGGCTTGTTGTTGGATTAACAGGCGTTCCTCGTTGGCAATTCGTAAATGTTGTTCCACGGGCCGCAGCTCAATCAGCGCAGCACACTGCGGATGTTCAATAGGGGTAATGGTGCACAACACATGAAGATGTTGTTGTTGGCAGGTGTCGAGCTCGAGGTCGTGTTCGGTAAAACTGACGTTGTTACCGATGGCCGTTTTTAAGCCATTCAACAGACGCCGGCTATCGACAAAGAGGGTGTGGAGTTGGTGTCGTAGTAATTCACGACAGCCAAGCGCAAGCAGGTTTTCTGCAGCAGGGTTGACATAACGTAGGGCTCCGGCCTGATCGACAGCAATCAGGGCAGTATCGAGCAGTTCAAAACCACAAAATTGACGGTTTAGCGGGTTGTCTTGACGGGCGTTCATCGCAGTGCGCTCCTTTATCGAACACGATAAAGCAATAAGCAGGCCATTTTTTTACCAGAGGATGTCCCGATACGGCGCGTATCGTCCAAAAAAGAAGCAAGCTTTTGCACTGTTTTGGTGCGTTAAATTCAAGTAAATCCAGTCATGTCGCGTGCAATCGCCTGTTGATGCGGTGGATGGCCGCGAATCGTGGTTTACCGGCGCAATGCTTGCTTGGCATGGCTGTTCTTTAAGGACAATCGGCGCGTATTGTTGGGCCTGTTGTTGATGGTGTCATGCTGTTTGAACAGGCAGACAAGCGTGATTGAAGGCGCTGATCTGGGAGGGTGGGGGATGAGCCGTGTTGATACGGGGTGAAGCGGAGGGAACGCGATAATCGAAAGCGGAGGGAACGCGATAATCGAAAGCGTAGGGGTGAGATATTGTGGTGTGGGTGGGCTGATAAACGTTGTGTAACCATGCTGGCGTACCTAGCCTCATGCTGCTGCCGCCCAGTAACAAAAGACGCAACACAGATATCCCCTCAAATCAATGGATTTAGCCACTATCATAACGGTTTTTTATGCAAACCCATGCAAAAAGGCGGTGTTGCCACCGCCTTTTTTAGCTTAATTTGATCGAACTAAGGATTACAGCGAGTAGTACAGATCAAATTCAACAGGTGTGGTAGTCATACGGTTCAGGTTGACTTCTTGCATCTTCAATTCGATGTAAGCGTCAATGAATTCGTTCGAGAACACACCACCACGAGTCAAGAACTCGCGGTCTTTGTCCAACGCATCCAGTGCTTCTTCCAACGAAGCACATACGGTTGGGATCAGTTTGTCTTCTTCTGGTGGCAGATCGTACAGGTTTTTGTCTGCTGGATCGCCTGGGTGAATCTTGTTCTGGATACCATCCAAACCAGCCATCAACAGCGCAGCGAAGCACATGTATGGGTTGGCCAGTGGATCAGGGAAACGTGCCTCGATACGGCGGGCTTTTTCGCTGGCCACGTGAGGGATACGGATGGAAGCCGAACGGTTTTTCGCCGAGTAGGCCAGTTTCACCGGTGCTTCGTAGTGTGGCACTAAACGCTTGTAGGAGTTGGTGCCTGGGTTGGTGATGGCGTTCAATGCTTTAGCGTGCTTGATGATACCGCCGATGTAGTACAGCGCAGTTTCAGACAGGCCTGCGTATTGGTCGCCAGCAAACAGGTTTTTGCCGTCTTTCCAAATCGATTGGTGAACGTGCATACCCGAGCCGTTGTCGCCAACGATAGGCTTAGGCATAAAGGTTGCTGTTTTGCCATAGCTGTGTGCTACGTTGTGCACCACATATTTCAGAATTTGGGTCCAGTCAGCACGTTGAGTTAAGGTGCTGAATTTGGTACCAATTTCGTTCTGACCTGCGGTGGCCACTTCGTGATGGTGCACTTCAACTGGCACGCCCATTTCTTCCAAAGTCAACACCATCGCAGAACGCAAGTCTTGCGAAGAATCGACTGGAGGCACTGGGAAGTAGCCGCCTTTCACGCGAGGACGGTGGCCGGTGTTGCCGCCTTCGTATTTCTCGCTAGAAGACCATGCGGCTTCTTGTGCTTCGATCTTGAGGTGACAGCCGGACATATCCACGCCCCATGTCACGCTGTCGAAAATAAAGAATTCAGGTTCTGGGCCAAAGAAAGCGGTATCGCCCAAGCCAGAGGCTTTCAGATAGGCTTCAGCGCGTTTGGCAATCGAACGTGGGCAACGGTCGTAGCCTTTGCCATCAGCAGGATCGACCACATCACATGTCATGATCAATGTGGGTTCGTCAAAGAACGGGTCGATATTGGCCGTTGCTGGGTCGGCCATCAGCAGCATGTCGGAAGCTTGGATCCCTTTCCAGCCTGCAATCGAAGAACCGTCAAACGCGTGACCGTGTTCGAACCATTCTTCAGCGTCTTCAGTGAGGACGTGAGCAGGGATGGTAACGTGCTGTTCTTTGCCACGCGTATCAGTAAAACGCAGGTCAACGAATTTCACGTCGTTTTCTTCGATCATCTTCAAAACATCAGCAACCGCCATGGTGTTCTCCTGAAAATTCAGATGCAGATTCGGTTTATTTCTGTGGGTGGGTCTTGTTACTGCCACTAGCGCGTTTTCTTAAAGCAGGAAGCGTGCCATCTAAACAAACCGCTTAAAATCGCTTAGCAAAAGCCTATTTTGCCCGCGAAACGCTATTGTGCCATGCCGTTACTGTTTCTGGGGTGGCTGTTTTTGCTTATTTTTGGTGCAATGCAAAATAAATTGCACCAATAGTGTGCTTTTGCCGATTTTAGGTCACAAAATGGGGCGGGCAGTGAAAGCATTGGCGGTGATTTCGCTTCTTTGCCATAATCTGCCGCAGCCAAAATTGTAAGCCTGCTGTGTTGCAAAGCGATGTTGCCTCGCTTGCTACGCTTGCGACAATAAGACTATTGAAAGAGGAATGACATGACAGAGCTTGATACGCTGTTGCAAACTGCCGCCCAACGTGCCCAACAACAGGGCTTACCTTACGCTGGCTTATTATTACCGACCGAGGCAGCGGCTTTATTAGCTGAACCTGACGCACAGGCGGTGTTAGTGGATGTGCGCTCGGCAGCGGAATGGCAATTTGTCGGCCAAGTCCCACATGCTGTTCATATTGAATACAAGTCGTTTCCGGGCATGGTGCTCAATCCGAATTTCATCAGCAGCTTAAAAGCGCAGGTACCACCACAGAAAAAAGTGTTATTTTTGTGCCGTTCTGGTGCACGTTCGCACGACACCGCTTGTCTTGCTGCGGCAGAGGGTTACACCGCGTTTAATATCCTAGAAGGCTTTGAAGGCGATTGTGATGCACAAGCGCATCGCGGAACGGTGAATGGCTGGAAAGTTCGCGGTCTGCCGTGGCAGCAGGGCTAATTATTTTCTCATCGCTTTTTTAGGAAAACCTCTCCTATGACCGATCGTTATGCTGTTGTGGGTAATCCGATTTCCCACAGTCAATCGCCCCTGATTCATGCTGAGTTTGCCCGTCAAACCAGTCAAAAACTGACTTACGAGCGTTTACTTGCGCCTCTAGACGGCTTTGCAACCACCGTACAGCAATTTGTCAGCGAAGGCGGTAAAGGGGTCAATATTACGATTCCGTTTAAGCTTGAAGCACGGCAGATGGCGACGCAATTGACCGAACGTGCGCGCTTGGCAGATGCGGTGAATACTTTAACGTTCAAAGATGGTGAAATTTTTGGCGACAACACCGATGGTATCGGGTTGGTGCGTGATATTGTGCAAAACCTAGATTTTGCCATTGCCGGTAAGCGGGTGTTGGTGTTGGGGGCTGGTGGCGCGGTACGTGGCGTGTTGTTGCCTTTGTTAGAACAAAATCCTGCTAGTCTGACCGTGGTCAACCGTACAGTCAGCAAGGCACAAGACCTAGCAACAGCGTTTGCTGCCCAAGGCAAGATTGAAGCCTGCGGTTATGAGGCTCTCAATGGTCAGCAGTTTGACATCATTATCAACGGCACCTCTTCTAGCTTGAATGATGAGCTTCCTCCCATACCGAATGGCATCTTTGCCGAGGGCAGCTTGGCCTACGATATGATGTACTCGTCAGGTTTAACGCCTTTCTTGCGTCGTGGTCAGCAAGAAAATGCGGCGATGTTGGCTGATGGTTTGGGGATGTTGGTGGAACAAGCTGCTGAAGCCTTTTTGATTTGGCGTGGCGTGATGCCAGAAACCCGTACCGTGATGGGGTTGTTGCGTGAGGTGCTTTCTTGAGCTTGCGTAAGCGCATTGCACAAGTGGTCGGCATTTTGCTGGCCATTTGTTTTTTATATCAGCTGTGGATTTTTGGTCATATTGTGTATTGGCGCTGGTATCCGCCGGCGATGACCTCGTTTATGTCTGAACAACAAGCTCGCTTGCAGCAAGACAACCCAGAGGCCGAGCTTCGCTATCAGTGGGTGGATTATCCCCAGATTTCCTCACATCTGAAACGTGCGATTGTGGCGAGTGAAGATGCCAAATTTCTCAATCACGACGGTTTTGATTGGGAAGGTATTCAAGATGCGTGGGAAAAAAATCTGCAAAAAGGCCGTATCGTGGCCGGTGGTTCAACCATCAGTCAACAATTAGCAAAAAATCTGTTTCTCTCTTCTCAACGTACACCGTGGCGGAAAGCGCAAGAGGCGGTGATTACGGTGATGCTTGAGGCGGTGTTAGACAAGCAACGGATTTTTGAGATTTATCTCAATGTCGTTGAATGGGGGGACGGTGTGTTTGGGGCCGAGGCGGCGGCACGCCATTATTATCGAACATCGGCAGCCAAATTGGCTAAGCCACAGGCGGCCAAATTGGCGGCAATGTTGCCCAATCCGCGCTATTACGACAGCCATCGCAATGATCGCCGTTTATTAAGGAAAAGCGCCATTATTGTGCGGCGCATGACTTATGCGGACATTCCTTGATGCTTTTCTCGCCATACCTCGCTAAAATCTGCAACCTGTTCTCAATGCTCGGGCAATACCCGACCACGACAATGGACCTCCCCAGTCGATCTCAACTTGATACTTATTTGATTCTATTACCCGCCTGATGCTGCGGTGCATTGCTTATTGCCTGCACCGCAGCAGGCAATGAGGATGCACCTATGTCCGATAACCGTCACAACCCAGAAGGTCTGCACGCCAGCCTGCAACAGGTCATGGCGTTGCTGCACCGCCATAAAATTGTCGAAGAACTGATTCATCGCCAAGATATGCCCAAACACGACTTAGTCGAAGATTTGGTGCATCGACAAAATATCGCTGAATTACAAAAACGTCTTGATCAACTTCATCCGGCTGACGTCGCCTATATCCTCGAAGCCTTGCCATTAGAAGAACGCTTATTGGTGTGGGATTTGGTGAAATCGGAGCGTGATGGCGAGATTTTGCTGGAAGTATCCGATGCTGTCCGCGAATCGTTGATTCAGTCGATGGATCGCGAAGAATTGGTGGCGGCTGCAGAAAGCTTGGATGCTGACGAATTAGCCGATCTTGCGCCCGATTTACCACAACATGTTGTTCATGAAGTGATCGGAAGTTTAGACAGCAAAGAGCGCGAGCAGTTGCAATCGGCGCTGTCGCATTCCGAAGAGCAAGTCGGTAGTGTGATGGATTTTGATGTGGTCAAAATCCGCGCTGATGTGAAACTAGAAGTGGTATTGCGCTATTTACGCCGCTTTGAAGAATTACCGACCCACGCTGACAAAATTTTTGTGGTCGATGAAGACGAAATCCTGCAAGGGGTGTTACCGATCAATGTGTTGTTGGTCAACGACCCAGATGAACTAGTCGAAGACGTAATGGCGCGTGATGTGGTGACCTTTCGTCCTGATGAAGATTTGGGCGAGGCCGCACAAGCGTTTGAGCGTTATGACCTCGTATCCGCACCGGTGGTAACCCACGAAGGGAAACTGATTGCACGGGTCACGATTGAAGCGATGGTGGATTACATCCGCGAAGAATCGGAAACCGAAGTGTTAAACATGGCCGGTTTGAAAGAAGAGGAAGATCTTTTTGCGCCGGTGATTCGCTCGGTGCAAAACCGTTGGGCATGGTTGGCGATTAATCTGATTACGGCCTTTGTTGCTAGTCGCGTGATTGGCGTGTTTGAAGATGCCATTGAAAAATTAGTGGCACTGGCGGCCTTGATGCCGATTGTGGCGGGCATTGGCGGTAATTCTGGTAATCAAACCATCACCATGATTGTGCGTGCCTTAGCTTTGGGCCAGTTACAGCCGAATAATATTTCGCGGTTGTGGCGTAAAGAAATTGGCGTTGCCATGGTGAATGGGGTGGTGTGGGGCGGTTTGATTGGTCTGATTGCCTTTATTTTGTATGGCAGCCCTTCGCTTGGTGTGGTGATGACCGCTGCGATGACCTTAAATTTAATGTTGGCCGCGACCATGGGTGTGGTAGTGCCACTACTGATGGTGCGTTTTGGGCGTGATCCGGCAATGGGGTCTTCGGTGATGATTACCGCGTGTACCGATTCCGGTGGTTTCTTTATTTTCTTGGGCCTTGCCACGCTGTTCTTACTGTGAGGATAGGGATGTCATCTACCATTGCTGAGTTATTACACGTCAGTCAACTGCCGCGCTTAGAAGCGCGGTTGTTGTTAGAGCAGGTTACTGGCTATTCGCGCGTCCAACAAACTACCTATCCAGAGCGTGTTATCCCAACGCCGCAAGCAGAAAGCTTCTTGACGCTATGCCAGCGGCGGCAACAGGGCGAGCCAATTGCTTATTTACTTGGCTGGCGCGAGTTTTATGGCCGTGAATTTGCCGTTTCTCCTGCTACCTTAATTCCACGACCAGAAACCGAACTACTGGTTGAGTGGGCGTTAACCCGTCCAATTGCCCATCGTCCAATTCGTTATCTCGATTTAGGAACCGGCAGCGGTGTTATTTCAGTGACGTTGGCATTAGAACAACCGGCTTCGCATGTTACGGCTACTGATGTTTCTGCTGCTGCGTTAGCTGTGGCCGAAGAAAATGCCAATAGATTAGGTGCTCAGGTAACGTTTTATCAGGGCTCATGGTGGCAAGCGCTTGCTGCGTGTCCTGCACCACTGTGGGATGTGATCGTTTCAAATCCACCCTACATCGCAGCACAAGATCAACACTTACAGCAGGGCGATTTACGTTTTGAACCACAGCAAGCTTTAACCGATGGTCAAGATGGATTGTCGGCATTAACAACGATTATTGAAACGGCACCACTGTATTTGGTCTCGGGGGGATGGCTGGGGTTGGAGCACGGTTTTGACCAAGGCGAGGCAGTGCGAAAAGCACTCCAACAGCGTGGTTTTTGTGAGGTGGAGACCGAGCGTGATTTAGCTGGGGTAGAGCGAATCACTGTCGGGCGTTATGTTTGAGAGCACAAAAAAATGCCGCGAGATGCGGCATTTTTTCTGTCATTACAACAATATCACGCACTGATTAATGGTGATGGTGGCCGTCGTGCACATGGCCGTGGTCGATTTCTTCCGCAGTTGCTTCGCGCACGCTGGCAACAGTGGCTTCAAAACGCAGGGTTTGGCCTGCTAAAGGATGGTTGCCATCAACAGTGACTTGACCATCGGTGATGTCGGTGATTCGGAACACAATCACATCTCCCGTTTCGGGATCATCGGCTTCAAACATCATGCCAACTTCCAGTTCGATGTCTTCTGGGAAAACGTCGATAGGCTCTTGGCGCACCAATTCAGGTTCGTGGTCGCCAAAGGCATCTTCGGCTTGCATGGTGACATCAATCTGATCGCCAACTTGCTTACCCTGCAGCTGTTCTTCAACCAGCGGGAAAATACCGTCATAACCGCCATGCAGGTAGGTCATAGGTTCTTCAGGCTGAGTCTGGTCGATCAGTTGGTTATCTGCATCAAACATTTTGTAATGCAGAGAAACGACGGTATTTTTGATGATTTGCATAAGGAGTGTCCATCTGCGTAAAAAGCGAAAAAGGCGGATGATTGGGTGGGCATGGTGCATTACAAAATAGCATCCATCCCACTCAAACATCGGTCTAATTATCGCACAAATTCGCCCGAGCGGCCTGCTGCTCATGGTATGTTTGCGATTTGTCGCATCTAGGATTCAAAAAAATGAAAGATCAAGCCATTCCGCTATTAGGAGGTCTGACTGCAGAGGCTTTCTTAGCCGAATATTGGCAGAAAAAACCGCTGTTGATTCGTCAAGCCGTACAACATCTCGACCCCATCATCGATTTTTCCGTTTTAAAACAACTGGCCGTGCGCGACGATGTTGAGTCCCGTTTGGTGGAATATCGCGCTGATCGTTGGCATTTGGAAAAAGGGCCTTTCCGCCCAAGCCGCTTTCAACGCTTGCCCGAAACCGATTGGACTTTACTGGTGCAAAGTGTCAATCATCATCTGCCGCATATTGCCGATTTATTGTGGCGTTTTGATTTCATCCCTTATGCCCGATTAGATGATTTGATGATTTCTTATGCGCCACCAGGCGGCACTGTTGGCCCGCATTTTGATTCTTATGATGTGTTTTTATTACAGGTCGGTGGTAAAAAGCGTTGGCAAATTTCTGCCCAATCGGAGGCAGAATTAGGTTTGGTGGATGATGCACCATTAAAAATCCTGAAATCTTTTGTGGCCGATCAGACATGGGAATTAGAAGAAGGCGATATGCTGTATTTACCGCCAAAATATGCCCATTATGGGGTGGCATTAGAACCAGGGATGACTTATTCGATTGGTTTTAGAGCCCCGAGCGCACAAGAATTAGCCAATCAATTTTTAGTGCATCTACAAGATCATCTTTGCCTAGAAGGCCATTATGCCGATCCTGACTTGAGTTGGCAGGCCAATCCGGCCGAGATCAGCCCAGCGATGGTGGGACAGATTGCTCAGATGCTGGCTAAAATCGAGTGGGATCACCATACAATTGGTGATTTTCTCGGACGTTATCTGACTGAGCCTAAGGCGCATGTCTTTTACGACCCACCAGAAGACCCATTAGATGAGGATGCCTTTCTTGCCTGTTGGCAGACAGGAAATGCTTTGGTGCTAGACCTTAAAACACAGTTGTTAAGCTATCAGAACAGTTTTTACGTAAATGGCGAAAAATTAGAAGTTCCTAATAAAGATATTGTTTGGTGGACCGATTTTGCTGCAAAAAGACGCGCAAACTATGCCGATTTGTCCATAGAAACTGTGAATTTGTTATATGACGCTTATCTTTGCGGTTATTGGCAATTTCAAAACTAACTAAGTATGTTGTATTCCTACAACGAAAATTGTTGCACTGCACTATTTTTTGGCTATGAGGTCAACTTATTGTATTGACTTTGCTATGATGGCGATGAATTTAAAAGTGGGCGGTTTTTCAACCAAGCGTTGTACAAACGCTTTCATTCTTCAAACATATCGTTACATTTTTGCTGTGACAGATGCGTTGGAAAATCAGGTTTCTATGGTAGAATCCGCACCACTTTAAGAAATCGCTGTTGTCAGGTAAAGCAAGGGATACGAGCAATATCTGACGAAGTTATGTGTTTGTATAAACGTGTCCATTTCTCGTGAAAAGGTAACCATAATGAAACAACAATCTCTCCTCGTTGCTGCTCTGTTGGCTTTGGCTTTGACTGCTTGCGGTAAAAAAGAAGAACCAGCACCTGCTGCTGAAGCTGCTCCAGCACCTGCTGCTGAAGCGCCTGCTGCTGCTCCAGCTGACGCCGCTGCACCTGCTGCTGCTCCAGCCGACGCTGCTGCGCCTGCCGCTGCTCCAGCTGACGCCGCTGCACCTGCTGCTGCTCCAGCCGATGCTGCTGCGCCTGCCGCTGCTCCAGCTGACGCCGCTGCTGCTCCAGCTGCAACCGAAGAGAAAAAACAGTAATCTGATTGCTGTTTCTCTGACGTAAAAAAAGCCGACTGAAATCAGTCGGCTTTTTCGTGCTCAGTTGTCTATGGTTTAGGCGCAGGTTCATTGTTGCGATAAATTTTTTCTGCATTCATCTTCGGGCTCCATGGCAGGCCACTATTTTGCCAGCCGTTTTGAATCCGAAAACCTTTTTTCTCGCCTTCTTTCAAGGCATCACCCTGAAAACCGTGAACTACATAACGAGCATTTTGAAACCCCTGTTGTCTTAAGAATGCCGCGCTGGGCTCTCCTCGCTCGCTTCCAGAACGACACAGCGTAATGATTTCTGTGTTTTTATCCCAACCGTGCTTTTGTAATGCTTGTTCGATTTCTCTCACAAAGCTGGGGTTTTGATATAGCCGAAAGACATTGCGTTTTTCATCCCAGCGAGTGCGATCAACTAGCAGATAAGGGATGTTGATGTGGACGCTATCAGTAAAGCCAGTGAACATAATCTCGACTGGATCACGTACATCAATCAATAAGGCCTGATGATTTTTTGCTTTGTCATAGGCTTCGGTTGCACTGATTGCAATTTCTATAGCAAAACTGGTGCTGCTAAGCATGGCAAGAGCCACCCCATATACTACTTGTCGCATCTTCATCATCTGCCCCAAAATTAAACAAAATACTAATATACATTATGTTTAATTGTTTGTGGCAATCGAGAAAAAATTTCAATTTTCCCTTTGCATCCACTCAACCATCTCGGGCGAAATGCCTTCGCTACTCAGCCCTGCTATCACACCTTCTTGATCGGCTACTGTGCGGTTCTGGCTGATTTTCCATTTGCCTTCAAGCTGACTGATTGGGATTTCAACACCAACAATCCCTTTTAACTGTTGTTCGACAAAGGCCTCGGGCGCATTGTTGACCCGCCATGGGTGTGGTCGTGTTTGTTCTTGTTGGTCAGTCAGTTGCCCAATTTGTGCCTGCAGCCAGTCCGCATTTTCAATCAGTCGTGCTTTCCCCCTCGCTTGCACCATGACAAAATTCCAAGTGGGAACGACTTTGCCTTCGTCCGCTTTTGATGGATACCAAGACGGCGACAAATAAGCCGCAGGCCCTTGAAAGACAACTAACACTTCAGTGTCTTGCTGTAAGTCTTTGAGTTGGCGATTCCCTCGTGCGAGGTGGGCATGCAGCGTGCCATATTCGCCAATAGGATCGAGGGTAAAGGGGATTAAATTGGCAGTCAGCCCATTTTCCCCTGAAGTGATTAACATCGCTAACGGATATTTTTTGATAATTTCGTGTAATTTTTCCAGACGTTGTTCGCGAAACAGTGTAGGACAGTACATGGAATTGTCTCTAGGCTTAAGGACGACAAATAAGAAAAAAGGCGATTCATACGAACCGCCCTTTGGTTGTTGTTGGGTAACAGAGATTGTTAGTTCAACTGTTGTTGCAGCGCGCGCAAAATAGAACTGCTTTGTTGCTCGGTCAAGGGGTTGCCTTGTGGGTCTAACAATTGAATGCGGGTTTGATTTTCTGCGGTACCGCTTAATTTCACTTGTAAGGCCGGCTGCTTAGTCGCGGTATCACTGCCCTTACTACGCCAGAAGGCGAGGCTAGACCAGAATCCACCGTCGTCTTTCTTATCCAACTCAGTTTGTGCTGGCCGGACATAGTACACACCGGCCTGACGATTGCGGTCAACCACTACCAAACCGGCGCGATCTAAAGCCAAACCACTGCGGCGCCATGCACGATCAAACGCATCGTTTACGACAATACTGTTGCCTTCAACACGGGCACGAGTGGTTGCGGGGGCAGTTTGGCTGTTTTTGATTTCTTCACGGGCTTTTTCTTCATTCAGCCCCAAGCGCAACATAAAGCGACCAAGTAATTCCGCTTCTAGCTCTGGATCGGCAGCACGGGCTTGCCACATGGTTTGGCCCTTGCTTTCATCCGAGTAGACCTCGACTAAACCGCGATGAGTGAAGTAAACCTCGGTACCTTGTGCGCCGCGCTCGATTCGGACACGGAATTTATCGCGTTCGGGAGTCGAATACAGACCGTCCAAACCGACTTTAGACAGTAAGAAACGCACACCATCTTGTGGCAGTTTGGCGCGGTTTTCCGCCCAGTCGGTTTCCATCAAACCCAATTTAGGCTCGTTGGTTTTAATCACAAAACCGTTGTCTTGCCAAAACTCTTCCAAAATTGGCCACAGCGCCTCGGGGGTTTGGCTAACCCGCAGCCAACGTTGAGAACCATCACGCTCTAACTTCACATTAGGCACACTGACCAACACCCCTTGTTTGCCTTTGGCCTCGGTTTGTTGTTGGTTTAATGCTGCTTGTTGTGCGGCATTGGCGCTGACTGTGCCTTTGGGTAGGGCATAGGTATTTTTCAGCTCGGGCGTGGTGAGGTCGGGAGGGACTTCCAGTGCGCCTTTGCGGTTAGGGTCCGCTGATTGGTAGTCTAGCTTTTTGCCGGCAAGGGGTTCGGTATTGCTGCTGCAAGCAGCTAAACCACCTGCTGCTAACAGCAATAGAGTGACAAAACGAGCCTTCATGGTTTTCCTTCTTGCGTATAAAGAGCTTAGAGCAAACCTGCTTGGGTCAAGGCTGCTTCAACTTGGGCTTGTGCGCCTTCGGAAAGACGGGTCAGAGGTAAACGCAATGTGGGGCCAATTAAACCCATACGTTCCAAAGCCCATTTCACTGGAATGGGGTTGGCTTCGCAGAAGAGATGTTTGTGCAGACCTTGTAAGGGATCGTTGATAGCACGGGCGCGGTGAACATCACCCTCGGCACATGCTTGGCACAAATCAGCCATTTGGCGTGGTGCGACGTTGGCAGTAACCGAAATCACCCCATCCCCACCCGACAACAGGAAGGCCAAGGAGCTTGCATCATCACCCGTGTAAATGGCAAAGTCTTCTGGTGCACGCAAGAACAAATCACACCCACGACCTAAATCGCCGGTGGCATCTTTAATCCCAACAATATTGGGGATTTCGGCTAAACGCAGTGCGGTGTCATTGCTCATGTCTGCCACTGTGCGCCCTGGCACGTTATACAAAATCATCGGGACAGCAGTGGCTTCTGCGATAGCGCGGAAATGTTGATACAACCCTTCTTGGGTTGGTTTGTTGTAGTAGGGCACGACAGATAAGGTGTAGTTAGCACCAATTTTTTCTGCTGCACGTGATAATTCAATGGCTTCCGCAGTGGAGTTGGCACCCGTTCCAGCAATCACCGGCACGCGGCCTGCGCTGCGTTTGATGACGGCTTCAACCACGCTCAAATGCTCTTCAACCGCCAAAGTGGCTGATTCACCTGTGGTACCCACAGCGACAATGCCGCTCGTACCATTATCAATATGAAAATCTACCAGACGATCGAGTGCCGCATAATCAACACTGCCGTCTTCCAACATAGGGGTCACAATAGCGACCAAGCTACCTGTAAGCATATCTTTAGGCCTGTCACGGGAATTAAGATAACAAGCGGCGATTGTAGCCCAATTCAGCCCAACGGCGTGAATCCCTCTTGCGCCCTACACAGAATGTTGGCGCGTGCTGTGCTACAATCGCCCACTTTCTTTCTTTGATACAGTCAGTTAGCAAAGGCCACTTCGTGATTACCACAGCCAATATCACCATGCAGTTCGGTGCCAAACCCTTGTTCGAAAATGTTTCTGTAAAGTTCGGCGAGGGCAATCGTTATGGTCTCATCGGTGCCAATGGTTCCGGTAAATCGACTTTCATGAAGATACTCGGCGGCGATTTAGAGCCAACGTCGGGTAATGTTTCCTTAGAACCCGGTATGCGTTTGGGTAAGTTGCGCCAAGATCAGTTTGCCTATGAAGACCAGCGGGTGCTCGACGTTGTGTTGATGGGACACACTGAAATGTGGGCGGCAATGAGCGAACGCGATGCGATTTATGCCAACCTCGAAGCAACCGAAGACGACTACATGCGTGCCGCTGAGTTGGAAGCCAAATTTGCGGAATACGATGGCTACACCGCCGAAGCACGAGCAGGCGAATTGTTGTTAGGTGTCGGCATTCCGACCGAATTACACAACGGCCCCATGCGCGAAGTGGCGCCGGGTTTCAAACTGCGGGTGTTGTTGGCGCAAGCGCTGTTCTCCAATCCTGATGTTTTGTTGTTAGATGAACCGACCAACAACTTGGACATCAATACGATTCGTTGGTTAGAGCATGTGTTGAACGATCGTAATTGCACCATGATTATCATCTCGCACGATCGTCACTTCTTAAATGAAGTCTGTACCCACATGGCAGACTTGGATTACAACACCATCCGGATTTACCCCGGCAATTACGACGACTACATGATTGCTTCGGCTCAAGCGCGTGAACGCCAACTGTCGTCGAATGCGAAGGCAAAAGAACGTATCCAAGAATTGCAAGAATTCGTGGCGCGTTTCTCAGCCAATAAATCAAAAGCTCGCCAAGCCACCAGCCGGCTGAAACAAGTTGATAAGCTCAAATCAGAAATGGTGGATGTCAAACCATCGAGCCGCCAAAACCCATTTATCCGCTTTGAGTTAGACGATAAACAAAAGCTGCACCGTCAAGCGGTGGAAATTGCCGGACTGTCAAAATCGTTTGATCAACCCTTGTTCCAAAAGATGGACTTTATCCTTGAAGCAGGCCAACGCTTGGCGATTATTGGCCCGAACGGTGCCGGTAAATCGACATTGGTGAAACTGTTGGCGGGGGCATACGAGGCAGCAAATGCCGCTGGTGTCACTGCAGACGCCGGCACCATTAAATGGGCGGATAAGGCGCAAGTCGGTTATTACGCCCAAGATCACGAGTCTGATTTTGACACTGACATGAATCTGACGGAGTGGATGCGACAATGGACCCAAGAAGGGGATGACGAGCAAGTGGTGCGTGGCACGTTAGGCCGCTTGTTGTTTGGTGGCGATGATGTGAGCAAGCCCGTGCGCGTGTTATCCGGCGGTGAAAAAGGTCGGATGTTGTACGGCAAGCTGATTTTGACCAAGCCAAATGTGCTGATTATGGATGAACCGACCAACCACATGGATATGGAGTCGATTGAATCGCTCAACATGGCGTTGGAAAAGTACAAAGGCACGTTGATTTTTGTGTCGCATGACCGCCAATTTGTGAGCTCGTTGGCCACGCAAATCCTCGAGCTTGACGGCAAAGGGGGCTATGAGCATTACATGGGCAATTATGAGGATTACTTGGCCTCGCGTGGTTTAAGCTAAGCGTTTCGCTTACCTGCCGTCTGTTTTCAGCGTCCGCGCTCTTGGCCTCGGGTTGAACCCCGAGGCTTCTCGCGCGTTGGGTAACGAATCAAATATGATCGTTTTGTGAAATTTTTCTGCAATAACTTTACCGAGTGAAAGCCTGTGGTTATACTCTCGGCATTCTGCACTGCACGATAAATTTTGCAGTGCAGAAATCATCACGTTTACACAGCCGCGTTTTGTTGGCCGTGTCGTGAGACCGCTTCCCTGAGTTGCTTATCCCCATTTTATGAATAAGCAACCGGATAAAAACAAGAAGGCGGATGGTGGAGATAATGCGCTCGGCTCGGGTTTGATTGGCCCGAGTTCGAGTAGCCTTACGATTCTCGAGTGTACAAAGGAACAGATCATGCGTTTGCAAGGTAAAGTCTCGATCATCACCGGCGGTGCCAGCGGCATCGGCCATGCAACAGCCCTGAAATTCGCCCAAGAAGGCGCAATTGTTGCCGTTTGCGATTTGAATCAAGAAGCGATTGACGCTGACGCTGTCGTCAACGAAATCAAAGCTGCTGGCGGTGAAGCTGTTGGCTATGTGGTGAATGTCACCAACAAAGCGCAGATCGCAGACATGGTTGGCGACCTGAAAACTCGCTTTGGCCGTATCGATGTATTAGTGAACAATGCGGGCATCGTGCAAGATGCTCAGTTGCTCAAAATGACTGACGACCAATTCGACAAAGTGATCGACATCAACTTGCGCGGTGTTTACAACTGCGCTCGTGCAGTGGTTGACACCATGGTTGCACAAGGTTCTGGCGTGATTCTGAACGCTTCCTCCGTGGTTGGTGTGTACGGTAACTTCGGTCAAACCAACTATGCTGCTACCAAATTTGGCGTGATCGGTTTCGTCAAAACTTGGGCAAAAGAATTGGGTAAAAAAGGCATCCGCGCTAACGCCGTGTGCCCTGGCTTTGTTGCTACCCCAATTCTGAAATCCATGCCAGAAAAAGTGATTCAGGCAATGGAAGAAAAAGTGCCAATGAAACGTATGGCCGATCCAAAAGAAATCGCCAGCGTGTATGCTTTCTTGGCCTCTGATGATGCTAGCTACATCAACGGTGCAGCAATTGAAGTGACCGGCGGTTTGACCCTGTAATTAGGGTATGGCGTTATTTACTGCGTCAGCACAACAACAGCCCTGTTTTGCACAGGGCTGTTTGTTTTTATTATTGCCGCTGCTTTTTTGGTTGGGTGGTTGTGCACATTCCCCCGCCACTGCGCCATCAGCGTCTTCTCCCTCGACTTGTCCACCATTGACCCCCTCTTTATTGTGTCCCCCGCTTGGATTTGCGGCGCTGCTACCCAGCCGCAGTTGTGAGTCTGTCGCAACAGCAGAAGTAGCCACGGCAGAAATCAAACAGCGTTTGGTGCAAGTGGTAAACGAGGAATGGCGTTTTTTTGGTGAGCAAACCTTACAAATTGACCAAGGGATTGCCAGCATTCCCCGTCTTGGCGCGTGGGAAGATGATGCGCCGCAGTATGTAGAACGAATTCAGCAGTATTGGTGTGCGGTGGGTCGAACCGGTTTTACCCAGTCTAATGTTTGCACTCAGCCGTGGTCAGCCGTTTTTATTTCATGGGCGATGCGGCAAGCTGGGGTGCCAGAAACGGTGTTGCCATCTCGCGCTGCCCATTGGCAATACCTGCGACATCTGCTGGATCACCCTTCTCCTTATTTCCGCGTGCATGAACGAACAGCCTATGCACCACAGGTTGGTGATTTGATTTGTGCTGTGCGAACCGAGGTGGAATGGCAACAGGTTGAGCAACTGTCGCGGGCACCGATGCATTGTGATGTGGTGGTGAAAGTTGATGCCCCCTATCTCTATGCGATTGGTGGCAATGTGCGCAATTCGGTGACAAAGATTCGTGTGCAATTAGATGAAAATGGCAAGATTCAGCTCGAAGCGGGCGGTCGTCCATGGTTATTAGTGGTCGAGAATTTGTATTAATTGATATAAATGATTTTTTTGTAAAATTTAAACAAAAAATATTCGCTCGTGATATAATTGTTCTTGTCAACCTTTAGACAGGGATAAACATCATGATCTCGTGTCTCGTGTCTCGTGTCTCGTGTCTCGTGTCTCGTGTCTCGTGTCTCGTGTCTCGTGTCTCGTGTCTCGTGTCTCGTGTCTCGTGTCTCGTGTCTGGAGACAGATTTGTCTGTTGTTAACGGGTGCTGTCGCAAGTACTAGTGCGGTGGCAAGTATTCGACCTTATTCAGAGTCTGTCATCATGGCTTCACCTTTGTTTCCATGGTTGATCACTTTCTTGCTGCTCTGCCTTTGCGCTGTGCTTTGGTGGCAATGGCAAACGAGTCAAAAAAAGTATCACTACCTCCGCTCGGTACTA
>NZ_ATVC01000001.1 GCF_000420525.1 Aquaspirillum serpens DSM 68 | reverse complement strand
CAACTGGGCAACAGATTGGCTAATTTGACGTAAGAAAACTTGCTTGTCGGGTCAGACTGATACCATTCCTTTTGCAACGCCAACGCCTTATTAAAGACGAACCGACACGAACCCGCAAAGCGCGACATTTGCCGTGTTTGCTGGCCGTTGGGTGTCAGTTGAAATTTGAAGGCTTGAAGTCGTTTCATGCGCTCATTATACAAACAGCAAAGCAAACATTGATTTGTTTTTACTTTACAACCGCAACACTAAACCCTAAAACGGCTTTGCCGTTTGCGCCTGATATCCCCGCCATGAATGGCGAGGTTTTACGGCGCAGGGGATAACCTCCTCTGTCATCGTTTTTTCACACGCTTCTCGTAACTTAGGCGCACTTTTCCAACTTTTTGCCTAACGGAGCGAGCCATGGGTAAGCCCCTGCTTAAAACCGACGATAGCGTTCTCAACACCAGTACCAATCCGATTTTCAGCGATGTATTAGAAACCCAACTCGGCCGCCGCCAGTTATTAAAAGGCGGCGCAGCCTTGTCTGCGGCAGGGCTGTTGTCTTCTAGCTTCAGTGCCATTGCCCAAGCCGCTACACCTGCCCCTGTTTCGCTTGGCTTCGAATCTGTCCCCTTATCCACCAGCGATACTGTTGTGGTACCAAAAGGCTACCGTGCCGAGGTGTTGTATGCGTGGGGTGATCCAATTGGTATCAAAGGCAAAATGCCGGCTTTCAAAGCCGATGCCAGCAATAGTGCCGAAGAACAAGCCGTCCAAGCTGGGATGCACCATGATGGTATGGCGTATTTTCCTCTGCCCTTTGGTTCGGCTCATTCCAAACAAGGTTTGTTAGCAATCAACCACGAATACACCGATGATGGCCTATTGCACAGCGATGGCATGAAGATGTGGAATGCAGAAAAAGTGCGTAAGGCACAACATGCTGTTGGGGTGTCGATTATTGAAGTGCAAGACTTGGGGGGACAAAAAGGTTGGCAAGTGGTACGGCCTTCGCAATTTGCTCGCCGTGTTCATGCCCTGACCCCGATCCAGATCGGTGGGCCTGCGCGTGGTCATGCTTTGATGAGAACTGCAGCAGATCCACGCGGTGTTGAAGTGCTCGGTACCTTTAATAACTGTGCCAGTGGGCCGACACCGTGGGGGACTTACCTTACCTGTGAGGAAAACTGGAGCGATTATTTTGCCAATAATGGGCAACTGAGCGAGGACGATAAACGCTACGGGATTAAAGCGACCGATGCCGGCTATCGCTGGGCCGAAGTGGATTTCCGTTTTGATCGCCAAATCAATCCAAATGAACCGCATCGTTTTGGTTGGGTGGTGGAGATTGATCCCTTTGATCCTAAGGCGAAGCCAATTAAACGCACTGCATTAGGGCGGATTAAACACGAGGGCGCGACGGTAACGATTGCACAAGACGGGCGTGCGGTGGTGTATATGGGCGACGATCAACGCTTTGAATACATCTACAAATTTGTCAGCCGCGACAAGTTCAATCGTTATGACCGTAAGGCGAATCGCGATTTGTTAGAGCATGGCACCTTATATGTGGCGCGTTTTGATGCCGATGGTTCGGGGCAATGGTTAGAACTGACTCACGGTAAAAATGGCCTGACTGCTGCCAATGGCTTTGCTGATCAAGGCGAGGTGGTGATTAAAACCCGTTTGGCTGCCGACCGTGTTGGTGCAACCAAGATGGACCGCCCAGAATGGATTGCCGTTCATCCACATAAAGCAGGTGAGGTGTACTGTACGCTGACCAATAACAGCGAACGCGGTACCGATGGCAAACCAGCGACTGATGCGGCCAACCCTCGAGCGAAGAATGTCTTTGGTCATATCATTCGTTGGCACGAAGCCAGCAACGACTCCACTGCTACCCAATTTAAGTGGGACATCTATGCCCTTGCCGGCAATCCCGAGCGCGACGGCGACAAAAAGGGCAATATCAAAGGCGATATATATGGCAGCCCTGATGGTTTGGTGTTCAGTCGGAATGGGATTTTGTGGATTCAAACCGATGTCTCCACCAGCACCTTAAACCAGAAAGACTATACCGGCATGGGCAATAACCAAATGCTGGCTACCATTCCTGAGACCGGCGAAACACGGCGTTTCTTAACGGGGCCTAATGGTTGCGAAGTAACTGGTTTGGCCTTTACCCCTGACTTGAAAACCATGTTTGTCAACATCCAACATCCGGGGGAGCCAGCGAGTGAGCGTAGCGATCCGGCTGCACCCAAAGCCATTTCAAGTTGGCCTGACGGTGCTCAAGGCGGGCGCCCTCGTGCAGCAACGGTGGTGATTCGTCGTGAGGATGGTGGGGTGATTGGCGAAGTTTAAGCCAGAGCAAATTTGGCATTGATCTAGCAAAGCGGCGGCGGAGCAAACACTCCGCCGCTGGCATTATGACTGGCTAGCGCGGTCGAGTAGATACACTGCATGTCGATAGTGCAAGCCGCTATGTGAAGACAGGCCGATTTCACCAGTCAGGCCGTAACGGCCAATCCATTTTGTTCCGTATATTCAAGGCAGTGCTTCTTCTCCATCCGATGAGTTTTCTAAAGGAACAACTTTCTTGACCCAATTTCCCAAGCGAGTGCGTAGGGGATTGCTGCGACTGTCCGATTTTGGAAATGGAATGTGTTCTCTAGAATAGCCGATCAAAATAATCGTTTTATTTGATTCGTCTTTGATGTAGTGGACAATTTCTGCGGAGCTTGCTCCCTTCAGATTTTCAGGCAGATGAGGCGGTGTCTTAACGGTGCCGTGGATTCGACTATAAGGTCCTGAATGGTAATGCCAAGCGTTTGTTTGGGAATAGAGAATTGCTGAGTAAATCGGCTTACCATTTTCATCGGTATGGGATGGTTTATTTCGACCTGGTAACTCTTCTGCATCTAGTACAAGGTCTATAAACGCTTCTAGGCGAGCGTATTCGTCAGCAGTTAACTTGGGTATATCAACATGAAACTGGCTATCACGTGAGCCACTAAAAAAGTCTTTGTGACATTGAATTGTTTCGAACATAAAAAATCCCGCCTTTAAAGTGGGCGGGATTCTAACAAATAAAGCGACATCATAAATTTAGCGGCCGAGTGCGACTCGCAAGGCTTGCCGGCGTTCTTCTTTGGACATGGCCTTAGTAATTTTCAGTTCAGCTGTGTTTTGTTTCGCTGTCTTGGCCCGATCAGCGAGCACACTATCGAAATTAGGTGCAATCAATTTGGATTTTTCCGAGGTGCCGGCTCGTGTCAGTGTGATCATTGAGTAACCTCCAATAATGGGTACGACCATTGTATTGATCATCTGCATATTATACCCATCGACCAAAAACTGCTGCATGTACTTTAGAATGATCGCTAAATTCTCTGTTAGGTGTGGTAACAGCTGGCGGAGCAAACACTCCGCCGCTGGCATTATGACTGGCTAGCGCGGTCGAGTAGATACACCGCATGTCGATAGTGCAAGCCGCTATGTGAAGACAGGCCGATTTCACAGGTACGGCTGCTGGAAACACCGCTATCACAATGACTGACTTGGTGTGATAGATCGCGTAAGGCGTGGTCATTGAGTTCCGGCGTGCTAAAGCCTTTGTCACCAGCAAAACCACAACACCCGATAAACTCAGGCACAGTGACCCGTTGGGCGCAGGCTTTGACCAAGCGTAGCAAATGCTGATCCACACCCATTTTGCGACTCGAGCAGGTGAGATGCACGGCAATCGATTCATTAACTGGTTTCACCGTTAAATGCGGTAGCACATGCTCGGTGAGGAAGGGAATCGAATCGAAAATGTGTAGCTGCTGGCGGTCGCTGGCGCTTAATAAACGCAAGGCACAGGGGCTGGTGTCCACATAAATAGGATATTGGCCGTGTTGGCTGGCGTGTGCTAGGGCATCAAACACTTGCTGCCGTTTTTGTTCTGCTAACGAGAAATGGCCCTTGGATTCAAAAGGTTGTCCGCAGCATTGTTCATCCAGCGCCGCAGGGAAGATCACTTCATAACCGGCCCGTTCTAACACGGCCACCGTCACTTGCATCAATGAGCGCGAGTCGCTGTCGTTGCTGGCTGGGCCGAGGGTGCGGCTGGCACAACTGGCGAAATACACCACTTTGCGTGCTGCATGATGTTGCGGTCGTGGTGGCCGCGCTGCGGCAGTGGGTAAGGCGCTGTTCCACTGTGGGAGGGCAGGGACAAATTGGCGCGCTTGTTTGCTGAGCTGCTGTAACAGGCGATCCCCTAACACCACTTTAGCCACATGAGCCACTTTTAAACCGGTGCGCGCAGCCTGAGTGACACCAGAAAAATGCTCTGCCAAATAACGCGCTTGTTCGTGTTGGGCGGGGGCATCTTCAGCACGCAGGGCACGAATGAAATCACCGGTGTTGATGCCAACTGGACAGTTTTGTTGACATAAACCCGTGGCGGCACAGGTGTCGATACCCATATACGGATAGTCACGCTCTAACAGTGCCAACCGCTCGGGTTGTTCACCACTGGCGCGTAGGGCCTGCATTTCGCGCCAAACTGTGATCCGTTGTCGTGGGCTTAGGGTCAGTTCACGTGCAGGACAAGCCGGTTCACAAAAACCACATTCGATACACTTGTCCACAATCTCGTGGGCAGCCGGCAGTGCTTTGAGGTTTTTTAAATGGATAGCAGCATCACTGCTAATCATCACATCGGGATTCAGCACGCCATACGGATCAAAGGCGCGTTTGATTGCCACCATCAAGGCATAACCCTCGCTGCCCCACTCTAATTCAATGTAGGGCGCCATATTGCGGCCAGTGCCGTGTTCGGCTTTTAACGATCCGCCATATTCCACCGCCACCAACTGGGCCACTGCATCCATAAACGCATCGTAACGCGCCACTTCGCTGGCATCGTCAAAGCGTTGTGTAAAGACAAAATGCAGATTGCCTTCAAGCGCATGGCCGAAAATTAGCGCTTCGTGATAGCCAAATTGTTCAAACAGGGCTTGTAGTTTCTCAACCCCTGCCGCCAAATCAGGGACAGGAAACGCCACATCTTCAATAATCACTGTGGTGCCGGTTTCACGCACCGCCCCGACCGCTGGGAATAAGCCCTTACGCACCGCCCAATAAGCGGCATATTCCGCTTCAACTGTGGTGAAAGGGGTGCGCTCTATCATTGGGAAGGGTTGTAAGGTGTCGTGAATCTGGGCCAGCTGCTGTTGCAATTGTTCACTGCTATTAGCTCGGCTCTCGATTAACAGTGCACAGGCTTGCAAATCAAGATTTTGGATAAAGGCGGGTAACCCGGGTTTATTGCGAACTGAGGCGATGCCACGACCATCAATCAATTCCACTGCACTGACCGGTGCACTTTTCAGCGCGGCGACCGCTTGGCAGCAGGTTTTTGCATGAGCAAATACCACCAATGCCGAGGCTTTATAGGGAGGGTCTTCGACTGTGCGATAGACCACTTCTGAAATAAAGCCCAGTGTGCCTTCCGAGCCCACCATCAGGTGCATCAAAATATCAATCGGATCCTCAAAATCAATCAAACTATTGAGGGCATAGCCGGTGGTATTCTTCAGGCGGTACTTATGGCGAATTTTATCGGCCAGCGTTGGGTGATGCTTGGCGTGGTCGGCTAACTGGCTTAACTGCTGCAACAACGCGCCATGACTGACCCGAAACGCCGCCACCGATTGCGGGTCTGCCGTGTCCAACACCGTCCCATCCACCAACACCAACCGCATCGAATCGAGGGTGTGATAGGTGTTTTGTGCCGTGCCGCAGCACATACCGCTGGAGTTATTAGCAACAATCCCCCCAATTTTGGCGGCATTGATCGACGCAGGATCAGGGCCGATTTTACGTTGATAGGGTTTTAACCAATCGTTAGCCCATTGCCCAATCACCCCCGGTTGCAGACGAATCCGTTGTCCATCATCGAGAATATCGTGCCCCCGCCATTGATCGCCCAAAAGGATTAACACCGAGTCGCTGATGGCCTGACCAGATAGCGATGTCCCTGCTGCACGGAAGGTCACTGGGATCCCTTCACGGCGTGCGTGTTGTAATAGCTTGACCACTTCCTGTTCACTTTCAACGCGCACCACGATTTTTGGGGTGAGGCGATAAAAGCTGGCATCTGTGCCATAGGCATAGGTCAATAAGGGATGGGTGATTAAGCGCTCACTGGGCAGAAATTCGCATAACAGCTGGTAAAAGCGTTGGTAACGACGATCTAAATGGTCGGGAGCTTGTTGGGTCATGGCAACAGCCTTAGCAATCAGTGAGGAACAACACAATCAGGGCTTTGGGGCCATGTGCACCATAGGCCGTGACGCGCTGAATGTCTGATGTTTTAGAGGGGCCAGATACCAACACGAGATTGGTGGGCATTCCCTGTTGCCATTGCTGTTGTTGCATTAGATCAAGCAGGTTATCCGCCAACTGACTCTGTTTCACCACCACAATATGGGTCGGTGGGACTAAGCTCATTAAGCGTGGTTCGCTGGGGCTGGGCCATAAAACAATCGAGCCCGTAGCAGCAATGGCGGCATGACAGCCGGTGATGGCTGCATCGGTATCAAAAAATAGGGCCTCACGCCATGCTTCAATGGCTTGATCGTAGTGTTGCAGCGGCGGTAGGGCGCTGACACTGTTTTGCCATGTCTGTTCAATCGCGTTGTTGAGCGGCGAGTTTTCCGGCAACAACAGATTCCGCCACCCTTTTTGTGCCGCCAGTTCTGCCAGTGTTTGCGGCCAAGTCTCGCTAGTACAGTCATGAATCTCGGTTTGTACGGCAGTCAAAAGGTCTTTAAATCGGCTGGTGCGTTCGGTGCTGTCAAAGCGCCACGGTTGTTGTGCGACGGCGTAATCCTCTGCACTCGGCGCAGCTTTTTGTTGAGAAGGCGCGGCACGCAGACGAGATAAAATACGGGTTTTCGCGGTCATGGCTGATTCCCCTGTGTGGCTTGATATTCCGCAACCAACTCGTGTAATGATTTTGCTGCGGGTTGTGGTTTTGCACGGGCGATTGTCCATGCACCGACATCGTGTGGTAGCAGACCGCGTAAACGGGTGGCGGCAAAACGGCTGGCACGGTACAACACCGGCTGGCTATAAATCCGCGCCCAACTGCGCCACAGCCATTTTTCGGTGGCGCGGTATTTCGCACCTTGTCCGCGTACTGTGTGAGGGTGATTAGGTTCGTTTTCCGGGGTAACTGATTCTTGGCGTAGACGTAATAACAGCTCTGGAATGGGAATCCGCACAGGACAGACTTCGCTACAGGCACCACATAGGGTCGAAGCACTCGGTAAGTCTTTGGTGTCATCTAGCCCTAACAGATGTGGCGAGATAATTTTGCCAATCGGCCCGGGGTAGGTCGTCCCATAAGCATGACCCCCGATGCGGGTATAGACCGGACAATGGTTCATACACGCGCCACAGCGAATACATTGCAACGTCTCACGCAACTGTAAATCGGCATACGCTTGGCTGCGACCATTATCCAACAACACCAAATGCACCTGCTGTGGCCCGTCCTTCTCCCCCGCCTTGCGCGGACTAGAAATCATATTGACGTAGGTGGTAATCGGCTGGCCGGTTGCCGAGCGTGTCAACAAGCTCAAAATCGGCGGCACGTCCTCTAGCTTCTCGACCACCTTCTCAATGCCGGTGATGGCAATGTGCATCTCAGGTGCGCTGGTGGTGAGGCGGCCATTGCCTTCATTTTCCACCAATACCAAGGTGCCTGTTTCTGCCACCGCGACATTGACACCAGACAACCCGACTTTGGCGGTAAAAAAACGCTGTCGCAGGGCATGGCGGCCAATTTGAATCAGCTCGTCTACATCCTCGGTATACGGTGTGCGGGGCAGTTCATCGTGAAACAAATGGGCAATATCAACCTTGGTCTTATGAATCGCCGGCATGATGATGTGCGAGGGCTTCTCATGTGCCAGTTGCACAATAAACTCCCCCATATCACTCTCCAACGCCGTCATCCCCTGCGCCTCAAGAAAGTGATTGAGCTCAATTTCCTCACTCACCATCGACTTGCCTTTGATGATCTCTTGGCTATTCGCCTGCCGCATCAACCCAGCAACAATCTCACACGCCTCCGCCGGTGTATCCGCCCAATGCACCTGTATCCCATTCGCCACACACCGCGCCTCTAACTGCTCCAACAACAACGGCAACCGTGACAACGCCCGTTGCCGAATCCGTTGCCCCAAATCGCGCAACCGACTTAACTCATCTGCATCAGGAAACTGCGCCGCCCGCCGCTGCATCAAAAAATCCATCGCGGCGCGGGTATTGTGTCGTTGGGTCGGATCTTGCGCCGCGTGGCTGCTGGCGGCACGGAAATCATGCAAAGGATGACTGTGGCTCATTGTTTGGCCTCCACGTGTTGGGTACGTTGCCACAGGAAATCGGCAATATGCTGTCCCCGCAACGCCGCCCCCTGCTTCTCCAACGCCCCATTGATATTCAACAAACACGCACAATCCGCACTCACCACCTGTTGCACACCACAGGCTTTCAACGCGCTGGTCTTATCCTCCACCATCGCCGCCGAAATATGCGGATGGCGCACCGAGAACGTGCCACCAAACCCACAACACTCCGCCTCGTGGTCGTGTTGTTTCAACACCACCTTGTCCAGTTGATTGAGTAGGGCTAATGAAGTGTCGCGCACGCCCATTTCGCGCCGCGCCGCACAAGAGGTATGCAAAGCAATCTCCACCGGCTGGCCAAGATCGCACAGCTTGATGTCTAAAACCTTGGTGAGAAACTCGGTCAATTCATAGATACGGGCAGCAAAAGCCCGTGCTTGGGTTTGTTGTGGTAAGCCATCGAATAGGCTCGGGTAGTGGTGTTTCATCATCCCCGCACACGATCCCGACAACACCACAATCGGCTCATCCCCAGAAAACGCCATCATCTGCGCCATTGCAACCGACCGCGCCTCGGTGAGATAACCCGAGGAATACGCCGGCTGTCCACAACAGGACTGCGCCTGCGGATAACGTACCTCAATGCCTTCTCGTTCTAATAGCTTGATCGCGCTGATGCCGGCGGTGGGGAAGAAGATATCTACGATGCAGGTGCCAAATAGGTAAACTGTTTTTGGGGGGGAGGTCATTTCTTTCTCCTCGTGGCGGTGCGGTACGTGCCACACTGTCTCGGCGATGGGCTACCGCTGAGAAGCGGTAGCCGGTGTGATTATTTCAATAAAGGATCGGTAACACCTAAGCCATAAATGGCAATCGTGCCCAAAATACCCACTACTGTCAGATAGTAAAGCGTTGGCACTAAGGTACGGCGCAGGGTAACCCCTTCACGGCCCAACAGCCCAACCGTTGCCGAGGCCGCTACGACATTGTGAATGGCCACCATATTACCGGCAGCAGCACCGACAGCTTGCATCGCTACAATCAGCGCGCTGGTGATACCGAGTGATTCTACCGAGTGATTCAGCAACGCCAAACTGATACTGCGCCAACATCATATTGCTTACGGTGTTGGAGCCGGCAATAAACGCCCCCATCGCGCCGACGGTGGCGGTAAAGAATGGGTACACATCACCAAAGGTTTGTGCGACAAAACTGGCCATGGCAATTGGCATACTGTCTAACTCTGCACCATTGACGCCAGAGTTGATCAAAATCCGCACCATTGGGACGGTAAACATCAGCACAAAACCCGCACCAAACAAGACTTTGCTTGATTCACCGATGGCGGCTTTCAGTTCCGAGACACGCATGTTGTGGATAAAGAACGTCAGCAATACCACAAAAACCAAGATCCCCCCGGGCAGATACAGCGGGGCAATGCTTTCGGTAATGCCTTTTTCACCCAAGATATCGCCGGTTTTCCAAGCTAAGCCAGTCAAAAAGGCTTTTAAGTCTGGGCTGACACGCGATAACACCAATAAGCCAGCGACCAAGATATATGGCAACCACGCTTTCCAGATGGCCAATGGTGCACGTTCGTTCAGACCATCCAATTTAATTTCAATCGAACCCATCCATTCGCTAGGCCATTCTTTGGCTGGCGCGAAATCCCAGCTTGTCTTTGGTACCAAAAAACCAACTTTAGCGGCTGGTACTACAATAGCTAAACCAATTAAGGCACCGAGTAAAGAAGGAAATTCTGGTCCTAACAATAAGCCTGTTAAAGCATAAGGAATGGTAAAAGCCAAGCCAGCAAATAAAGCAAACGGCACTGCTTCCAAACCTTCTTTCCAAGAGCGGTTTTTACCGAAGTAGCGGGTCATCATCATCACCATTAACACTGGCATGATGAAACCGGTCAGGGCATGCAAAATTGCCACTTCGCTGGTGATCAGTTGTAAATAATGTGACCAATCGGAGCCATTGGCGACTAAGCGTTCGGTGATGCTGGCGCTGTCTAAGCCTTTGTTCAAACCGATGATAATGGGGGTTCCGACGGCACCAAACGACACCGGAGTCGATTGCACCATCATACCCAGCATCACAGCAGCCAATGCCGGAAAACCCATTGCCACTAACAAGGGCGCGGCGATGGCGGCTGGTGTACCAAAACCAGAAGCACCCTCAATAAAGCAACCAAACAACCACGCGATAATCACTGCCTGAATGCGGCGGTCGGGGCTAATGTGAGTGAATCCATGGCGAATGGCGGCAATCCCCCCTGAATGTTTCAGGGTATTGAGTAGCAAAATTGCGCCAAAAATAATCCACAACACCGACAGCGTAATCACTGCGCCTTGCAGTGTCGAAGCCAATACGCGGTTAAACGACATCTCCCAACCAAACAGTGCAATGGCGGCGGTGAGAATGAACACGGCAGGCATGGCGCGTTTTGCAGGCCAATGCAGGCCGATCAACAAAATCGCCGCCAGTAAGATCGGCGAAAATGCCAATAGGGCTTGTAGTCCTAGGCTCATTTTGGGTTTCTCCTCCTCGGAGTGTGTCTTTTTATCAAAATGTAGGCAGGGTCTCTGCCGAGAGGGATAGACTGTTTTTTTGGTATGACCAATTTACAAAACAGCCTGTGGCATTGAATATGAAACATTTGCTGGCTGTCAATGTTTATCCATGTTGCAGTGAAGCATTGCGGCTGTTTACGTTAGGGTAAGCGGTTTGATGTTGAGTTAGTCTTTTGTTTTTATTTGAAAAAAATCGGTTTGGTTTTACTGCCGGAATTGTGTAGATTAGCTATGATATTTCGCTAAATTTTGGCTAGAATCCACTGCGATTTTCATAACCTGTATGTCAGACCGCCTTGCCACTTGGATGGCTTATTTTTGGTCTGACCAATTTGGAGCTGGGCATGACAACCATGCGTACACCACGTCGCTTATCTGACGAGGTGATGACAGAACTAGAAAATATGATTTTGGCGGGGCGGTTTAAGGCGGGCGAAAAATTGCCGCCAGAACGTGAATTAGCCACTCGCTTTGGTGTATCGCGGCCCTCGTTGCGCGAGGCAATTCAAAAGTTGGTGGCACGCGGTTTGTTACTCAGTCGGCAAGGCGGTGGGACGTATGTGGCAAACACCATCGGTCATGCTTTTTCCGATCCCTTGTTGGCCCTATTAGAACGACATCCCGATGTGCACAGTGATTTGTTGGAATATCGTTTGGCGATTGAAGGGGCCAGTGCCTACTATGCCGCGCTACGGGCAAATCAGGTCGATAAGGCACTATTGATCGAGCGGTTTGAAGAATTAGAAGATGCTTATCACAGCCAAGATTTGGCACGAGAAGGAACGAACGGCAGATGCACAATTTCATCTGACCATCGCCGAAGCCAGCCATAACGTGGTGTTATTTCATACCACCAAGGGGCTGTTTGACTTGTTACAGCGCAATGTGATTACCAATATCGGTGGCTTGTATTTACGCGGAGACACTCGCGAACGGATTATGGCGCAACACACGGCGATTTTCCGCGCCATTATTGATGGCAAACCGGAAACAGCGCAGGCCGAGAGTCATACCCACCTGCGCTATGTGCAGACCATTTTGATGGAAATGGAGCAAGAGGCCCGCCGTATGGCGCGGACACAACGGATGCAGCAAACCTAGCCTTGGGCCAAGGCACGAGCAATCACCAATTTTTGGATATCGCTGGTGCCTTCATAAATCTGGGTGACCCGTACATCGCGTGCAATACGTTCGATCGGATAATCACTCAGATAGCCATAGCCGCCGAGGGTTTGGAGCGCAGCAGAGCACACCCGTTCTGCCATTTCCGAGGCAAATAGCTTGGCCATCGACGCCTCTTTCAAACACGGCAAACCGGCATCTTTCAAACTAGCGGCATGCCATACCAATTGGCGGGCGGCTTCTAGTTGGGTGGCGGCATCGGCGAGGCGGAAACCGACGGCTTGGTGATCAAAAATCACTTGGCCGAAGCTTTCGCGCTCTTTGGCATACGCTACCGCACATTCCAACGCTGCGCGTGCCATGCCTAAGGCTTGTGCTGCAATGCCAATCCGCCCCGACTCTAAGTTAGCCAGCGCAATTTTATAGCCCTCGCCTTCTTGCCCCAGTCGATGGCTGGCTGGAATACGGCAATTGTCGAACATGATGGCGCAGGTATCGCTGGCGGCTTGCCCCATCTTTTCTTCGACTTTGGCCACGATATAGCCGGGGGTCGATGTCGGGACGATAAAGGCGGAGATGCCTTTTTTACCGGCGGTGGGGTCAGTAACGGCAATTACAATCGCAACATCGGCGTTTTTGCCCGAAGTAATAAACTGTTTGGCACCGTTCAAGACATATTCATCGCCTTCGCGTACGGCGCGGGTACGAATAGCACCGGCATCCGAACCCACATGCGGCTCAGTCAAACAAAATGCGCCGAGCCATTCTCCACTTGCCATGCGTTTTAAGAATTGCTCTTTTTGCCATTCATTACCAAAGCGTTCAATCGGGCCACATCCGACCGAGTTGGTAACAGAAATAATGGTGGAAACTGAGCCATCTCCAGCGGCAATTTCTTCAAGTGCCACTGCGGCGGCGAGGGTGTCCAAACCAGCCCCGCCCCATTCTGTCGGTACCGTAATACCGAATAACCCCAACTCGCCTAATTTACGCAAAGCCTCGGCAGGGAAAGTGTGGTTTTGTGCCCATTGTGCGGCATGAGGTTTGAGTTCTTGTTCGGCAAAATCGCGCAAGGTGTCTTGCAACATCCGATGTTCACTCGACAGCAGCATGTCTGCCTCCTGTTGAAAACGTAAGTCCCACTGCGGTGGCAGTGGGAACATGAATTACAGTAATTCGACTGCCAGAGCAGTGGCTTCACCGCCGCCGATGCACAAGCTGGCCATGCCACGTTTGCCGCCGGTTTGCTGCAAGGCCGCCAATAACGTCACCACAATGCGGGCGCCGGAGGCTCCGATGGGATGACCGAGGGCACATGCGCCGCCACGCACATTCACTTTGTCTGCTGGCAAAGCCAAGTCGTGCATCGCTGCCATTGTGACCACCGCAAACGCTTCGTTGATTTCGTACAAATCGACATCGTCGGTAGTCCAGCCGATTTGATTGAGCAATTTACGCATCGCATCGACCGGCGCGGTGCTGAACCATGCTGGTTCGTGGGCGTGGGTGCTATGACCGACAATTTTGGCAATCGGTTTCAGACCGTGTTTTTCTGCTTCGCTCAGTTTCATCATCACCACGGCGGCTGCGCCGTCAGAGATTGAGCTGGAGTTGGCGGGGGTAACAGTGCCGTCTTTTTTGAAGGCCGGCTTTAAGGTCGGGATTTTTTCCAGATTGGCTTTGAGTGGTTGTTCATCGTTTTCGATCAACACATCCCCTTTGCGACCGGCAACGGTTACTGGGGCAATTTCTGCTTTGAATAAGCCGCTTTGAATCGCATGTTGCGCCCGTTGTAATGAACGGACAGCAAATTCATCCTGTGCTTCACGGCTAAAGCCGTATTTTTCTGCGCAAATTTCAGCAAACCAACCCATCAGTTTGCCTTTGTCGTAGGCATCTTCTAGGCCATCCAAGAACATGTGGTCTTTGATATCGCCATGCCCGAGACGGAAACCGCCACGCGCCTTCGGCAACAAATAGGGTGCTTGGCTCATGCTCTCCATGCCGCCTGCGACCATCACTTGATTGCTACCGGCCAGCAACATGTCATGGGCAAACATAATCGCTTTCATGCCCGAGCCGCACATTTTGTTGATGGTGGTGCAGTTGACCGACAATGGCAGCTTGGCACCCAACACTGCTTGCCGTGCTGGAGCTTGGCCTTGTCCAGCCGGCAAGACACATCCCATCACTGCTTCTTGGACATCTTCACCGCTGATGCCGGCACGTTCGACGGCGGCGGCAATGGCGGTGGCACCGAGTTGGCTGGCGGTGAGGCTGTTGAAATCGCCCTGAAAACCGCCCATTGGCGTGCGTACGGCACTCACAATCACAATTGGATCTGCTTGGCTCATGATATTTCCTTATCTTTGCGTGAGGTATGTTCTCGTTTACGTTAACGTAAAGTTGTCACTGAAAAAAAGACCGCTGCTGTCGGTCTGTTGTGTTTCCGCAACGGTAAAACGCAGTTTAGACCTCGTCAAGCCCTAAATCGGGTTCTGGTTCGCTGTCTTCACTGGATGAACCGGGGCCACCACAGCGTTTTTCCAACAGGCGTTCACATTGTGCTTTAAGGTTGCGAATCTCTTTGGTCACCAGTTTGATGTCTTCGATTTGTTGCAATAACAACCGTTCACGTTGCGACAAAATGCGCATGAATTCAAGCAGCTGGGGCTCTTCATCATTGGTGGCATCATAGATCATTGGTGGCATCATAGAGATTAAACAGTTCACGGATCTCTTGTAATGTAAGGCCAATCCGTTTGCCGCGTAGCGTCAGCAAAAGGCGGATGCGGTCGCGCGGAGAATAAATCCGATGTTGTCCGCGCCGTTCTGGTGCCAACAGGCCTTGTTCTTCATAGTGGCGGATGGTTCGGGTGGTGACATCAAACTCGCGCGCCAGCTCGCTGATGGTGAAAGTCTTTTCTTTACCGTGAATCATGATAGCAGGTCGCAAAAGTCGCTAATTTTACTCATCACCCTGAGAGTGAGGGAGAAAATTGCAGGAAATGACAAAAAACATCGTGTGGTAAGACCATTGTTTACATCGGCAGATTTGCTGCTGCATGTTGACGTTAACGTAAACGTGATAGTAACGTAGTTGTGGTTTGTCAAACAATTTACTGAAAAGGGCTAACGCGATGGAAATTCAAAGTGTCGGTGTGGTCGGCGCCGGACAGATGGGGAATGGGATTGCCCAAGTCTGTGCCATGGCGGGGTTATCGGTGGTGTTGACCGATGTGAGCAGTAAGGCATTAGAAAAAGCGCAAGCGACGATTGCCAACAGCTTGGCACGGTTGGTGAAAAAAGGGCAATTGAGCGATCCAGATGCCGTGTTAAGTCGGATTGTCTTTAGCAATGAGATGGCTGATTTGGCGGCGGTGGATATTGCGATTGAAGCCGCGACCGAACGGCTGGAAATCAAGATTGATATTTTGCGTCAGCTATCGGCTTTGGTACGGCCCGAGGCGATTATTGCCTCGAATACGTCTTCCATTTCGCTCACCGTCTTGGCGGCACAAGTTAGCCAGCCGCAACGCGCCATCGGTATGCACTTTATGAATCCGGTGCCGGTGATGCAACTGGTTGAAATTATTCGTGCTTTACAAACTGATGACGCTACTCACGCTGCCACCGTAGCGTTGGCGGAACGATTGGGCAAAACGCCAGTATCGGTTAACGATGCCCCTGGCTTTGTTTCCAATCGGGTGTTGATGCCGATGATTAACGAGGCGGTGTTTTGCTTGTATGAGGGTATTGCCACCCCCGAGGCAATTGATACCGTGATGAAGCTCGGCATGAACCATCCGATTGGCCCATTGGCGTTGGCGGATTTGATTGGTTTGGATACCTGCTTGGCAATTATGGATGTGTTGTATCACGAATTCCGTGACAGTAAATATCGTGCTTGCCCATTGTTGGTACAGAAAGTGGCTGCAGGGCATTTGGGCCGTAAATCGGGCCAAGGTTTTTATCGTTATGATCAGTGAGAGCCGACTATTTTTTGCGGTGCAGCATAAAAATAAGTTGTCATGAGCGCATAAATCGGATTTACTGTGTCAAAACAAGTTGACGTTAACGTCAACGTCAGAAAAAGCCGCAAGAGACGGTAGCCGAAAAATCGGTATCACAGGACAAATGAGGATGGAGACAACAACGATGGCGAAACCGGAAAACATCGGTGCAGCAGCCCAAGCACGGCAAAGCACAGATACCTTTCCCAAGCTGTTGCAAGAACACGCCCGCGTGCGCGGTGATCGTCCCGCCATGCGAGAGAAAGACCTAGGGATTTGGCAAACATGGACTTGGCGCGAAATTGCTGCCGAGGTGCAAGCATTAGCTTGCGGCTTTGCTGCCCTAGGTTTGGCTCGCGGTGATCGAGTGGCAATTATTGGAGATAACCGCCCCCGTCTATATTGGACGATTGCTGCTGCGCAGTGTTTGGGTGCAATTCCATTGCCGATGTATCAAGATTCGGTAGCGGAAGAAATGGTCTTTGTGTTGCAAGATGCTGGGGTGAAATTGGCGGTAGTGGAAGACCAAGAACAGGTCGATAAGCTGTTAGAAATCCACGATCGCCTGCCAAATCTTGAGCACGTGGTATATGACGACCCGCGCGGGATGCGTCATTACAACCAGCCTTTCTTGCATGCTGCCGCCGAAGTCTTGGGCTCGGGTCGGATTTATCACGACGAACATCCTGAGTTTTTTCAAGGCCAAGTTGATGGTGGCAAAGGCGAAGACCTCGCCATCATGCTCTACACCTCGGGTACCACCGGTAACCCTAAAGGGGTGGCTCATACCTACAACAGTATGATTATCACCGCTCGCAATAGCGTGCAGATGGAAGGCCTGACCGATCAGATGGAAGGCCTGACCGATCAAGAAGAAGTATTGGCTTATCTGCCGATGGCATGGGTGGGCGATAACTTGTTCTCTTATGCGCAGTCGATGGTGGCCGGTTTCTGCGTCTCTTGCCCTGAGTCGTCTGAAACTGTGATGACCGATATGCGCGAGATTGGGCCAACTTACTACTTTGCCCCGCCGCGTGTGTATGAAAACTTGCTCACCCAAGTCACGATTCGCATGGAAGATGCCAGCCCAATCAAACGCTGGATGTTCAACTATTTCATGGATCACGCGAAAAAAGTCGGCGTGAAAATCGTGGATAAACAGCCGGTGCCCTTTATGGACTGGTTGGGCTATCAACTGGGTAATTTCTTGGTTTATGGCCCGATTAAAAATGTGTTGGGTTTTTCGCGGATTAAATTGGCTTACACCGCCGGTGAAGCGATTGGCCCAGAACTGTTCGACTTCTATCGTGCTTTAAACATTAATATCAAACAGCTCTACGGTTCGACCGAAGCCTATGTGATGGTGTGTGTCCAGCCAAACGGTCAAGTGAAACCCGATACCGTGGGGACACCGGTGCCAGGCGTTGAAGTCAAGATTGATGACAACGGCGAAGTGATTTTCAAAGGCCCAGGGGTATTCCACAGCTATTGGAATCGTCCTGATGCAACTGCAGAAACCATGACCCCAGATGGTTGGGTGCTCACCGGTGATGCAGGGTTCTTTGATGATGATGGTCATCTGAAAATCATCGACCGCGCCAAAGACGTGGGTAAATTTATCGATGGCTCGATGTTTGCACCGAAATACATCGAGAACAAACTCAAATTCTTCCCCTACATCAAAGAAGTGGTGGCGTTTGGTGACAAACGCGAAAACGCTTGTGCCTTTATCAACATCGACCTGTCGGCGGTGGGCAGTTGGGCAGAAAAACGCGGCTTGGCTTACACCGGTTATACCGACTTAGCCGGACAAGATGCGGTGTATGAGCTGATTCGTGAATGTGTCGAAAAAGTGAATGCCGACTTGGCAGCAGACCCTCGCTTGGGGAATTCGCAAATCAAACGCTTCTTGATCTTGCATAAAGAGTTGGATGCGGATGATGGCGAACTGACCCGGACCCGTAAAGTGCGGCGGCGTTTTATTGCGGATAAATATGGTGTCTTGATTGATGCGCTGTATGCAGACGTCAACCATTGCCTGATTGAAACTCAGGTGAAGTTTGAAGATGGTCGAGTCGGCATGGTGCGTGCAGACCTCAAGATTGCTGAAGCAAAACGCTATCCGCGCATTGCGCAATCTGCAGCTTAAGGGAGAGGCGAGATGAATCCAAATCGCAAGATCGGTGATGTGATCCTCAAAGCAGAAAACATCTCGATGTCTTTTGGTGGGGTCAAGGCGCTGACCAACATCAGTTTAGAAGTACGTGAACATGAAGTGTTGTCGATTATCGGCCCAAACGGGGCGGGTAAATCGTCGATGTTGAACGTTATCAATGGTGTCTATCACCCTCAAGAAGGCAAAGTGACCTACAAAGGCCGCACCCGCGACAAGATGGAACCTCATCTGGCGGCAAAGCAGGGTATTGCGCGGACCTTCCAAAACATCGCGTTGTTTAAGGGCATGAGTGTGCTCGACAACATCATGACCGGCCGCAACTTGAAAATGCACACCAATTTCCTGCAACAAGCATGGTATTGGGGCCGCACACAACGCGAAGAAATCAAAAATCGCAAAGTGGTCGAAGAAATTATCGACTTTCTGGAAATCCAGCACGTTCGTAAAACCCCAGTTGGACGCTTGCCGTATGGTTTGCAAAAACGGGTTGAACTTGGTCGCGCTTTAGCGGCAGAACCGACTCTGTTATTGCTCGATGAGCCTATGGCGGGGATGAACGTCGAGGAAAAACAGGATATGTGCCGGTTTATTCTCGATGTGAACGACGAATTTGGGACCACGATTGTGTTGATTGAGCACGATATGGGCGTGGTGATGGATATTTCTGACCGCGTGGTGGTGTTGGATTACGGCAAGAAAATTGGTGATGGCATCCCAGAAGAAGTCCGCCAAAACCCTGCTGTGATTGCCGCCTATCTCGGCACATCGCACTGATTGTCGGTACAGAAGGAAGGAAAGCGAAATGGAATTTCAGTTTTTTCTTGAGGTACTGGTCGGTGGCTTGTTAGCCGGCGTGATGTACTCGTTGGTGGCGTTGGGTTTTGTGCTGATTTACAAAGCCTCGGGTGTGTTTAACTTTGCACAGGGGGCGTTGGTGTTGTTTGCCGCGCTGACCTTTGTTGGTTTTCAAAACATGGGTTTGCCGTTTTGGGCGGCGTTAATTATCACCCTCGGCGTGATGGTGTTAATGGGGATTGGGATTGAAAAGATTGTGCTGCGGCGTCTTGTCAACCAGCCCCCAATCTCGCTGTTTATGGCAACCATTGGTCTGTCCTTCTTTATCGAAGGTTTGGCACAGATGGTGTGGGGCACCGAGGTTCACGGTTTGGAATTAGGGATTACCGACGAGCCGTTTGAAGTGGGTGGTGTGTTTATCTCTTCGTTTGACTTGTTTGCCGCTGGTATCTCGGGAACCTTGGTTGCCGTGTTGGCCTTGTTCTTCCAGAAAACCAAACTGGGCCGCGCTTTGCGGGCAGTGGCTGATGACCACCAAGCCGCGCTGTCGGTGGGTATTCCGCTGCAACATATTTGGGCGATTGTGTGGGCGGTGGCGGGTTTTGTTGCCTTGGTCGCTGGTTTGCTGTGGGGGTCGCGCTTAGGGGTGCAATTTGCCCTGACCTTGGTGGTGTTGAAAGCGTTGCCAGTGTTGATTTTGGGCGGCTTTACTTCGGTACCTGGGGCGATTGTCGGTGGTTTGATCGTGGGTGCAGGTGAGAAATTGGCCGAGGTGTATCTGGGGCCTTATCTGTCGGGCGGTATCGAGAACTGGTTTGCTTATGTGTTGGCGCTGGTGTTCTTGATGGTGCGTCCAGAAGGTCTGTTTGGTGAAAGACATATCGAGCGCGTCTAGCGTGTGCTGACTGTCTCCGTTTAACGATACGCACTGAGGAATTTACCCATGATTTACCGCGAATCTGGTCAGTTTAAGACCAGCTACCAAAACGATTCGGTGATCTTCCCGATTAAGCAAGATCGCATGTTTATCTTTGCCTTGCTTGCCTTGGCTGCCCTTGTGGTGCCGATGTTTGCTTCGGAATACATGTTGTCGGGGATTTTAATTCCCTTTCTCGTGTTGTCCTTGGCAGCCTTGGGTCTCAACATCCTGACAGGCTATGCTGGGCTGCTGTCGTTGGGCTCGGCGGCCTTTATGGCGGTGGGTGCGTTTGCCACCTACAACTTCTTGGTCCGTGTACCTGGGATGCCGTTGCTGTTGGCCTTGGTATTAGGTGGTCTGTGTGCTGCAGCGGTGGGGATTTTGTTTGGTTTGCCTTCGCTGCGAATTAAAGGGTTCTATCTCGCAGCAGCAACCCTAGCCGCCCAGTTCTTTGTTGAATGGGTGTTGACCAAATTCAGCTGGTTTACTAATCACTCGGCTTCGGGTGTGATTTCCTCCCCACCTTTAGAGGTATTCGGGATTGCCTTGGATACCCCAGTGAGCAAATACCTGTTCACCCTCGCCGTGGTGGTGGTGTTGGCTTTGGCTGCAAAAAATCTGGTGCGTAGCTCAACCGGTCGGGCATGGATGGCGGTGCGCGACATGGACGTGGCGGCTGAAGTGATCGGGATTCCAATTCTGAAAACCAAGCTGTTGGCTTTTGCGATCAGTTCTTTCTACTTCGGGATTGCCGGTGCCCTGTATGCTTTCATCCTGTTGGGCACGGTGGATGCGCAGGCGTTTGACTTACATCGTTCTTTCCAAATTCTGTTCATGATTATCATCGGCGGTGTGGGTTCGATTTTGGGTTCTTTCTTGGGCGCAGCGTTTATTGTGTTGTTGCCAATCGTGTTGAACCTGTTGGGCCAACTGTTGCACGGTATTGTGAGCACACAGTTCTTGTCGAACTTGGAAATGATGATTTTTGGCGGTCTGATTATCTTCTTCTTGATCGTCGAACCTTTGGGTCTGGCTAAGATGTGGCAGATTACTAAAGAAAAACTGCGGTTGTGGCCGTTCCCGCACTGATTCACCCCTGTTTCATAACCTAGATGCACAAAAGCACAAACTGGAGGAAAAACTCATGAAACACTTTGCGCTCAAATCGCTCACGTTTGCGGTTGCAGGTCTGATGGCAGCAGGAACTGCCTTGGCAGCAGAACAGTTCATCCCAATCCCTAGCTATCGTGTTGGCCCTTACGCTTCCGGCGGGGCGAAGTACTACGGCGGCATGATTGACTATATCAACTACGTCAACATGAAAGAAGGCGGCGTGGGTGGGGTGAAACTGACCTACGAAGAGTGTGAAACCGAATACAAAAACGACCGTGGCGTGGAATGCTACGAGCGTCTGAAGAAAAAAGGCGAAGCAGGGGCTTCGGCATTTAACTTCATGTCCACTGGGATTACCTATGCCACGATGGATCGTGCTGCAGCTGACAAAATCCCACTGATGACCATTGGCTTTGGTCGTGCTGATGCTAAAGATGGCTCGGTGTTTCCCTACGTCTTCCCGCTGGTAACGTCCTATTGGAGCCAAGCCACCGCCAAAATTCAATTTATCGGCCAACGCTTAGGTGGCATGGATAAATTAAAAGGCAAGAAGATCGTGAACCTCTACCACGGCTCAGCCTACGGTAAGGAAACCTTGCCAGTGCTCGATGCAATGGCGAAAAAGCATGGTTTTGAGCTGGTGAACGTCGAAGTGCCTGCACCAGGGACAGAGCAACAGTCGCAATGGTTGGAAGTGCGTCGTCAGAAACCTGACTTTGTGATTCTGCGTTCTTGGGGGGTGATGACACCAGCCGCGATCAAGGCAGCGGCTAAAGTTGGCTACCCACGCGATAAGATTGTTGCGGTGTGGTGGGGTGGTTCGGAAGAGGACGTTGTCCCTGCTGGTGAAGCAGCAAAAGGCTATATCGCAGGGGCTTTCGCCGCTGACGGTAAAAACTTCCCGCTGATTCAAGAGATTGAGAAAACTGTTTACGGTGCAGGTAAAGGCAATCTGTCTGACAAAACCGCGATTGGCACTGTTAACTACAACCGTGGCATTGTCGGCGGCATCATGATGGTGGAAGCCATCCGTGTAGCACAGGGTAAGTTCGGCAAGAAAGCGTTGAATGGTGATGAGGTGCGTTGGGGTCTGGAAAACCTGAACCTGTCGCAAGATCGTCTGAAAACCTTGGGCGTGGCAAACATGATTCCAGCCGTGAAAACCTCGTGCGCTAACCACGAAGGTTCGGGTTATACCCGCTTTATGCAGTGGGATGGCAAGGCTTGGAAACCGGTTTCCAACTGGATTGCCCCAGACAATGCAGTGCTCGATCCACTGATTAAGGCCTCTGCTGCGAAGTACGCACAAGAGAAAAACATCAAACCACGCGATTGCTCGAAAGAACAATAATCGCTGAGCTTCCCGACCCCGTCGCCTCGGGGTCGGTTCACCTGCATCGGGAGAGGCCATGACTGCAACGACCCATACCGAACAAAAAAATGGCAGCCCTTATTTGCTGTCGATCAATAACATTGAAGTGATTTACAACCACGTCATTTTGGCGCTCAAAGGGGTTTCCCTTGATGTGCATGAGGGCAATATTGTTGCCCTGATGGGTGCCAACGGCGCGGGGAAAACCACTACCCTAAAAGCGATTTCTAACTTGTTGCGCGCCGAACGTGGCGATGTAACAAAAGGCTCGATTGAGTTTCGCGGTGAACGGGTTGATGCCATGACACCAGATGGTTTGGTGAAGCGTGGTGTGATTCAGGTGATGGAAGGCCGTCATTGTTTCGGCCACTTAACCGTAGAAGAAAACCTGTTGACTGGGGCATATACCCGTTCGATTAGCCGCGCCGAATTGAAAAACGATTTAGAGCGCATTTATCACTACTTCCCACGCCTGAAAACCCGTCGCAATTCACAAGCCGGTTATACCTCCGGTGGTGAACAGCAAATGGTGGCGGTGGGTCGGGCGATGATGGCGCGTCCTACCATGATTTTGTTGGATGAGCCTTCGATGGGCTTGGCACCACAAATCGTGGAAGAGATTTTTGAAATTGTGAAAGAGCTCAACCAAAAAGAAAAAGTCAGTTTCTTATTGGCCGAGCAAAATACCATGATTGCGCTGCGCTACTCTGACTATGGCTACATCATTGAAAATGGTCGGGTGGTGATGGATGGGCCAGCCAAAGAGTTGGCTGATAACGAAGACGTAAAAGAATTCTATCTTGGCTTGGCAAAAGAAGGTCGTAAGAGCTTCCGCGAAGTCAAACACTACCGCCGCCGTAAGCGTTGGTTGGCTTAATTGAGAGGATGGACATGATGTATCCCGATCCTCAAGAACGCCGGCCTCATGCAGAACGGGTGGCAGCATGGGAACAGGCCTTGCCGGCGTTTATCGCTCATGCTAAACAGTTTGCACCCGCTTATGGGCGTTTGTTGGCGGATGTTGAAGCAACGTCAATCAATAGCCTGACGGCGTTGGCATCGTTACCGATTACCCGTAAATCTGCCTTGATTAGCGAGCAAAAACAGCAACCGCCGTTCGGTGGCTATGCCGCCCTTGCCGCCGGTCAAGCTGCGCGCTTGTTTGCCTCACCGGGGCCGATTAACGAGCCACAGGGTACCGCAGAAGATTTTTGGCGCATGAGCCGTGCCTTAGCCGCAGCAGGGTTTGTGGCTGGCGATATTGTGCACAACTGTTTTTCTTATCACTTCACCCCCGGCGGTTTTATGTTGGACTCCGGTGCGCGGGCTTTGGGATGTGCGGTGTTTCCGGGTGGGGTGGGGCAAACGGAGTTACAAGTGGCCGCAATGCGTGACTTAGGCGCCACAGCCTACACCGGTACCCCGTCTTTCCTCAAAATCATCTTGGAAAAAGCAGATGAATTGGGGGTGAGTTTGCCGAAATTGACCAAAGCGGTGGTCACCGGCGAAGCGCTACCCGGTAGCTTGCGGCAGTGGTTTACCGACCGTGGTATTACGGTGCGCCAGTGTTATGCCACCGCCGATTTGGGCCTGATTGCGTATGAAACCACCCCGGGTGCGGGAATGGTGCTCGATGAAAATATCATCGTTGAACTGGTCAAACCGGGTTCAGGTGAGTGGGTTGCTGAAGGTGAAGTCGGCGAAGTGGTGGTGAGCAGCTTTAATCGGGATTATCCACTGATTCGATTTGCGACTGGTGATTTATCGGCTTTCCATCCGGATGCCAGCCCATGTGGTCGTACCAACCGTGTCATCAAAGGATGGATGGGGCGTGCTGACCAAACAGCCAAAATCAAAGGCATGTTTGTCCATCCAGAACAAATTCACGCCATTGTGAAACGCCACCCAGAAATTCAACATGCCCGCTTAGTGGTGGATCGAGCAGACGATTTCGATGTGATGACGCTGCAAATCGAAACCACCGAATCCTCACCGACATTACAACAAGCGGTTGCTGACACCATGCGCGACATCACCAAATTGCGCGGTGAAGTGCAACTGTGCCCCCCTCAAAGCCTTGCCCGTGATGGCAAAGTGATTGATGACATTCGTAAGTTTGAATAGCCCTATTTCTATTGGAGCATCTGATGAGCGTAGCAAATGATTCCTTGCTGTTTACGCCTGCTGCTAACGGCGAGGCACCGACGGTTAAGCTGTTAATCAATGGTGAGTTTGTTGACTCCAAAACCCAACAGTGGTTGCCAGTGATCAACCCTGCGACACAAGAAGTGTTAGCACGGGTGCCGTTGACCACTGCCGAGGAAGTCGATGCGGCGGTGGCTGCGGGTAAAGCGGCTTTCAAAACATGGCGTAAAACCCCAATCGGGACACGCGCCCGTATTTTCCTGAAGCTGCAACAGCTGATTCGCGAAAATATGAAAGACTTGGCTGCCACGTTGACAGCGGAACAAGGCAAAACCTTGGCGGATGCCGAGGGTGATGTGTTCCGTGGTTTAGAAGTGGTAGAGCACGCTGCCAGCATTGGTAATTTGCAGCTCGGTGAGTTTGCAGAAAACGTTGCCAGCGGGGTGGATACCTACACCGTGTTACAGCCTTTGGGTGTGTGTGCAGGGATTACCCCCTTCAACTTCCCAGCGATGATTCCACTGTGGATGTTCCCGATGGCGATTGCCACCGGCAACACCTTCTTGCTCAAACCTTCCGAGCAAGACCCCTTGGTGACGATGAAATTGGTCAAGCTGGCATTAGAAGCTGGGGTGCCGGCCGGGGTGTTGAATGTGGTGCATGGTGGGGCAGATGTGGTGAATGCCATCTGTGACCATCCGGATATCAAAGCGATTTCGTTTGTCGGCTCGACCAAAGTGGGTACCCATGTTTACAACCGTGCCAGCCTGAACGGTAAGCGGGTGCAGTGCATGATGGGGGCGAAAAACCACGCCATTGTGTTGCCTGATGCCAATAAAGAACAAACCCTCAACCAATTAGCTGGTGCCGCGTTTGGTGCTGCGGGTCAACGCTGCATGGCCTTGCCGGTGGTGATTATGGTCGGTGAGGCACAAAGTTGGATTCCTGACTTGGTGGCCAAAGCCAAGAGCTTGCGCGTGGGTGCCGGTCAAGATAACCCCGATGTTGGCCCGCTGATTTCTTGCGCGGCGCGTGAACGGGTGACGGGCTTAATTGCCAAGGGTGTTGAGCAAGGTGCCAAATTAGAGCTGGATGGTCGCGAAGTGACGGTCGAAGGTTATCCCAATGGTAACTTTGTGGGCCCAACCATTTTCAGCGAAGTCAAACCTGGCATGGCAATCTATGACCAAGAAATTTTTGGCCCGGTATTGTCGTTGATGTCGGCGGATAACTTGGATGAGGCGATTGAGATGATTAACGCCAATCCAAACGGCAACGGTACGGCCATCTTCACCCAATCCGGTGCCGCAGCGCGTAAATTCCAAGAAGACATCGATGTTGGCCAAGTGGGGATTAACGTGCCGATTCCGGTACCAGTGCCGATCTTTAGCTTTACCGGCTCGCGTGCTTCTAAGCTTGGCGACCTCGGCCCATACGGTAAACAGGTGGTTGCGTTCTATACCCAAACCAAAACTGTCACCACCCGCTGGTTTGATGACCCTGCTTCGATGGGTAATAAAGTCAACACCACCATTAGCCTCAAGTAATTTGTATCAAATGTCTGTCCACGCAGAGACAGTGTTGTCTCTGTGTGGGTGGGTGTTGCCTGCTATTGAGAAAGGACTGTGTGATGTTGCATGTCAGCGATCCAAATTTTGCCGAACGCACCCGCAATAGCTTCCAGCGGCAGGCCATTATGCATTTATTAGGCGCAGAAATGCGTGAAGTTGAAGCCGGTCGGGTGTTAATCGCTTTGCCATTCAAACCCGAATTGTCGCAACAACATGGTTTTTTTCATGGCGGGGTTACGGCCACGATTGCGGATTCGGCAGGTGGTTATGCCGGATTTACCCTATTTGGCCCCACCGACTCGGTGTTAACCGTTGAATTTAAATTGAATTTAATTGCACCTGCTGACGGTGAATGTTTATTTGCCGAAGGGCGGGTGAAAAAACCTGGGCGGACCTTGACCGTCTGTGAAATGGATGTATGGGTAGAAAAACAAGGCCGCCGTAAAGACTGCGCGGTCGGTTTGCAAACCCTGATGCGGGTCACCGATCGGCCTGATATTGCCGAAGCAGGTTAACCCCTATAGCGAGGATGTCATGGATTTTGCCTTAAATGACGATCAGCGTGCTTTTCAAGAAAGCGCACGCGACTTTGCCCAACATGAACTTGCCCCGTTTGCGGCGCAATGGGATGCCGAAGAAACCTTTCCGCTTGAAACGCTGCGTAAAGCGGGGGATTTGGGTTTTTGTGGGTTGTATATTCCCGAACAATATGGTGGTTTGGGTTTGTCGCGCCTAGATGCGGCAATTGTGTTTGAAGAATTGGCCGCCGGTTGTACCTCAACCACGGCATATATCACCATCCACAATATGATGACGTGGATGATAGCGACGTTTGCCGAACCTGATGTGGCGGCGGAGTGGGTGCCAAAACTGGCGTCTGGTGCGTTGTGGGGCAGTTATTGTTTGACCGAGCCGGGAGCCGGTTCGGATGCCGCTTCGTTAAAAACCCGCGCTGAACGGGATGGCGATCACTACCTCTTAAACGGTTCCAAGATGTTTATCTCTGGTGCCGGTTCGACGGATGCCCTAGTGGTGATGGCGCGTACTGGTGGTGCTGGGCCAAAAGGGATCTCTGCCTTTTTAGTACCGGCCAATCTACCGGGGATTCAATACGGTAAAAAAGAACACAAAATGGGCTGGAACAGCCAACCCACCCGCGCCATTACTTTTGATAATGTGGCAATTCCTGCTGCGTATCGTTTGGGGGCCGAGGGTGAAGGGTTTGCTATTGCGATGAAAGGGCTTGATGGTGGCCGCATTAATATCGCCACCTGTTCGATTGGCACCGCGCAAGCGGCACTCAATCGTGCCCAAGCCTATTTGCATGAGCGGCAACAATTTGGCCGGCCGTTGGCTGAGTTTCAAGCCCTGCAATTTAAGTTGGCTGATATGTTGACCGAGTTGGTCGCTGCCCGTCAGATGGTGCGTTTGGCAGCATGGAAACTCGACAATCGCAGTCCCGATGCTACCACCTATTGTGCGATGGCAAAACGATTTGCCACTGATATTGGTTTTAAGGTCGCGAACGATGCCTTACAACTGCACGGTGGTTACGGTTATATCAAAGAATATCCGCTAGAACGTCATGTACGCGATAACCGTGTGCATCAAATTCTGGAAGGAACCAATGAAATCATGCGTGTGATTGTGGCACGCGCCGCCTTACAAGAAGGTGCTTTGGAGAGATTACGCTGATGAAAACCTATGCCCATTTAGCTGTTGAATTCCGTGACCACACTGCGGTTGTCACTATCCAAAACCCGCCTGCCAACACGTGGAATCGCGATAGTTTGTTGGCGTTGGAAACCCTGATTGCCGATTTGAACCAAAATCGTGACATTTATGCTTTGGTGTTGACGGGCGAAGGCGAAAAATTCTTCTCCGCTGGGGCTGATTTGAAATTGTTTGCCGAGGGTGATAAGGCGGTCGCGCGCGAGATGGCACGCTTATTTGGTCGTGCTTTTGAGGCGTTATCGAATTATCGCGGTGTCAGTATTGCTGCCATCAATGGCTATGCCATGGGGGGCGGTTTAGAGGTGGCCTTGGCATGTGATATTCGGATTGCGGAAGAACAGTCGCAAATGGCATTGCCTGAAGCCACTGTCGGTTTGCTGCCATGTGCCGGTGGGACACAGAATTTACCGTGGTTGATCGGTGAAGGCTGGGCAAAACGGATGATTTTATGTGGCGAGCGAGTGAATGCTGCCACCGCTGAGAAAATCGGTTTGGTCGAACAAGTGGTTGCCAAAGGCGAGGCGTTAAATACAGCTTTGGCCTTGGCGCAAGGGGTGGCAAAACAAAGTCCTACTTCGGTGGCGGTGTGTAAACGGTTGGTACAAGTGGCTCGGCATAAACCGTTGGCAGAGGGTTTGCCATTAGAACGGGAATGGTTTGTCGATTTGTTTGATACCGCAGACCAAAAAGAGGGCGTCAACGCATTTCTGGAAAAACGCGCTCCACAGTGGAAGAATGCCTGACACTATGAAGGAGACAGCCGTGATAGAAAATACAGATGCCGTTATTTTTGCTGAACAGCGCAGTGCCAATGGTCGCAAAATTGGTTTTGCTACCTTAAATAGCGAAAAGTCACTCAATGCCCTGACGCTCGATATGATCCGCTTGTTAGACAACCGGCTGCGCGAATGGGCACAAGATCCTGAGTTGGCGGTGGTGGTCTTGCAAGGGGCCGGTGAAAAAGCGTTTTGTGCCGGCGGTGATGTCCGCAAATTGCGGACGGCGTTGGTCGAGGGTGGCGATACCGTACCGAACCCCTTCGCCACGACCTATTTCACCGAAGAATATTGTCTCGATTATCTGATTCATACCTACCAAAAACCGATTCTGCTATGGGGTAGTGGGATTGTGATGGGAGGAGGATTGGGCTTGATGGCGGGCGCCAGTCATCGCGTGGTGACCGAATCATCACGCATTGCCATGCCAGAAATCACCATTGGCCTCTATCCCGATGTCGGCGGCAGCTGGTTCCTGAATCGGATGCCGGGCCGCGTGGGGTTGTTCTTGGCACTGACCGCCGCCCCATTAAACGCCCATGATGCTTTAGTGGTCAATTTGGCGGATTTCTTTGTTTGTGCTGAAGATAAATTGGCGTTGGCTGCGCGTTTGACGGATGTTGAATGGAGCGAAGTTGCCGAAGAAAACCACGGCAAATTATCCAAATTGCTGCGCGAGTTTTCTGCTCGTGCCGAGCCATTAAAACCTGCCTCACCTGTCCGCAAACATTTTGATCTGATTCAACAGCTCACCGACGGCGATACCTTAGCCGAAGTGGTGGAACAGATTTTGGCTCATCAAAACGATGATGACTGGATGAAGCGTGCGGCAAAGAGTTTAGCTGCCGGCTCGCCTACCTCTGCTGCTTTGTCATGGGCCATCGCCCATCGTGCGCGCCATCTGAGTTTGGCCGAGGCGTTCCAAATGGAACTCACGCTATCGGTGCAATGTTGCGCCCATCCGGATTTCCGTGAAGGGGTGCGTGCGTTGTTGATTGATAAAGACAATACGCCGAAATGGAGCCCTGCCACCCTAGCCGAGGTGAGTGCTGAACACGTTGCAGCACATTTTGCTTCGCCGTGGTCGGCAGAAGAGCATCCTTTAGCGGGTATGGCGTGTTGTTGCAAAGCCTAGGTTATTGATAAAAAAAGCATCGAGAGGAGATTCATCATGGCACAACGGATTGCGTTTATCGGTTTGGGGAATATGGGCGGCCCAATGGCGCTCAATTTGTTAAAAGGCGGTTTTGCCGTCACGGTGTTTGACTTGTCAGCCAGTGCTGTTGCGCGCTTGACCGAAGCTGGCGCAACAGCTGCCGATTCTGCCTCTGCCGCCGCACAACAGGCCGAAGTTGTGATTACCATGTTGCCGGCGGGTAAGCATGTCGAGGCGGTCTATCTGAACGAAGGTGGTGTGTTAGACCATGCACCGGCTGGCGCGTTGTTGATCGATTGCAGCACAATCGCTGCCGATGCCGCCCGTAAAGTGGCAGCCGCAGCGCAAGCGCGTGGCTTTACCATGATTGATGCACCGGTTTCTGGTGGTGTTGGCGGTGCGGCAGCGGGGACATTGACCTTTATCGTCGGTGGTAGCACCGAGGCTTTGGAACAAGCTCGCCCTGTGTTAGAAAAAATGGGGAAAAACATTTTCCATGCTGGTGACAGTGGCGCGGGCCAAGTGGCAAAAATCTGCAACAATATGTTGTTGGGGATTTTGATGGCTGGCACGTCTGAAGCGTTGGCGTTGGGGGTGGCGAATGGTCTAGATCCTAAAGTGTTATCTGACATAATCGCTAAGAGTTCAGGCCGCAATTGGGCAACCGAGTTGTATAACCCGTGGCCCGGGGTGATGGACAACGTCCCTGCCAGCCGTGAATATAGCGGTGGCTTTGGAACTGACTTGATGTTGAAAGATTTAGGCTTGGCGGAAGAGGCGGCGATCAGTGCCAAACAGGCCATTCCCCTCGGTGCACAGGCGCGGCAGTTATATGCCTTGCACAGCGGTTTAGGTCATGGCGGCCTCGATTTTTCCAGTATTGTGCGTTTGTTTAACAATAGTTAAGTTTTTGTCGGAATAAGGCTTGATGCCGATAGAATCTGTGGCGTAAGATGGCTTCAAAGCAGTGCATCGCTGCACTGCTTTCGGCTCGCAACCAAAACTGCGCTACCCGTGGCAAGTCCGTCCGGTAACGGCGGCGCTGTGACAGGGAGGGGCCCTGTGGCAGTTGGGAATGTGATGCCTGTCGGTGGGCTAAGGTGCTCGGGACAGGAACAAAACAGTGCACAAGTCTGTGCATTTTTTGGAAAGCAGCGCCTATGTTTCCCGAATACCGCGAACTGATTACCCGTTTGAAAACCGAAGACGCTCACTTTACCCGTTTGTTTGACAAGCACAACGAACTGGACCAGCGGATTAAAAACATGGAAGCCCGCATCGAACCCGGTTCACCTGTGGAAATCGAAAACTTGAAGAAAGAAAAACTGCATCTGAAAGATCAGTTATACGTCATCTTGAAAGAAGCCGACGCCACGTCAGCCTAATCCGTCTTGAATGACCCCTTAAACGCCAGCCATTGTGCTGGCGTTTTTGTTTGTTCTAAAAAAGTTACCTATGTGAATGTTTTTTTTAAGACAACTTGCGAAAACGACATGACCTGTCGCTGCCGTTAGTTAGAATAGTCATCATCTTAGCTACACAGCAGTTTGCTATGAACAACTCAACTGCCATCAATCTGCCGAAGTACAAGCGAAAAAGATTAAATTTTTTGACATTGTGATTCTATTTTCATAGGATATCATATTAGGTTAAGCCAAATTCGTAACCCAAAATAATGTAGCCATCGGTTATGTTGGGTTGCCAAACTACGCCAGCTGTCTTTCACTTTGTTTTGGACGAAAATTTTCGAAAAGAGTTAGTTCAATCTATTTAGATTTGAATGGTGTCATTTTGATAATGAAAGGATGCGTTAAATGGTGATGCAGGCTGTTGGTCTTGGACTTGTTGCTGACAAGGCGGCCAAGAAAATTGCGGGTGATGAAGTGAGTGCAGCGCGAACGACTATTTCAACTGGTCTTGGCGTTGCTTTAGGTGCAGCAGCATCAGGATCGCTGGTTGTAGCTTCAGTTGTATCAGCCCCTGTAACGGTGCCTCTTGCTATTGCATCTGGTGGTTTTGCTTTTTTAGCAAGTCGTTTTAAGTAAATTCTTAAGGAGATGCAGAAATGTTTTCAAATTTGATGGAAAAAATTGGATTCAATATTCCTGCTATCGTTATTGAGGCTGTAGGGAAAGCTGTTGAAGCAGTTGGCGAGGTTACCGATAGTGAAACGATGAAAGATGTGGGGAAAACGATTCAGGACAACAGCGATACTATTGCTGATTAGTCTAGGTTAAATCCAAAAGAAACAATTTGCCCACAAAAGCGGGCTTTTTTCATATTTAGAATTATGGTCTGATTTTTGTGTTTTTATAACAAATCTTACCTATATTGAAATGATTTCTTGATTAGAGCGTGGGCTTCGCGTTTCTTCCGAAGAGAACAATCTATCCTATCTCACTATTCAAAAACAATTGACGAATCACTTCCAAATCTATCGTATCTTTTAAGATGTATGCTATTGATTTTAAATGGCTTTTCTGTGTGTCACTCATTTTTTAAACCTATCTTGTTGATTTATAATGATTTTTTGTTGTTGAAAACAAGAAAAAAAATGTTATGCTGATTTTTTAACCACCAAACCAAAGGATGAATACCGATGTTAAGTAGCCACGGAAAAGAGTGTTCAGCTCCGATGCAGACTGCTGCGATTAAAATGAGATCAGAGATTGATCCTAAAAGCTTATCTAGTGTGACACTGGCTCGATTGGCAGAAGAGGTGAAAAACAATGGCCCAATGGTGTATGGGTCTTTTGACCGAGTCTTTAATAAGCATAATCGTTAAATGAAAGGTAGTAGCACGTGCAAATTGATACAATTCTGATAAAAGTTGCAAGCAGATGCAATATTGATTGCACATACTGCTACATATTTAACATGGGGGACGAAGGCTGGCGATCCATGCCAAGCTTGATGTCCGAAGAGACGATCGATGATTTAGTACGGTCGTTCTCTCAATTGATAAAAGATCAAGATGTTCCATTTGCCACCGTGCTTCACGGAGGTGAACCGTTAATGCTGGGGGCTCGACGCCTCCAGCATTTGTTAATTAAGCTAAGGGAAGTGCTGCCATTGAACTATCCTATAAGCTTACAAACCAACGGCATATTGATAACAGGTGAAATACTGGATTTATGCTCAAAATACAAAGTAAGTATCTCTGTAAGTGTTGATGGACCAAGGGAAATCAATGACAAATTTAGAGTAGATAAGCAGGGAGAAGGAACATACCAAAAAGTAGTTGAGGGTATAAACCTCCTGAGACATCATCAAGATTCTGATTTTCTTTATGCTGGGTTGCTATGTGTTATAGACCCAGATTCTAATCCAGAAGAGGTTTATAAATCCCTAAAAGGGCTCGGAGCGAAATCGATAGATTTTTTGTGCCGAGACGGTAATCATACCAACCTTCCCTATGGAAAATCTACGGTAAACTCCACTGAGTACGGTGAGTGGCTAGTAAAACTTCTCGAGATTTATATATCCGATACAACACCAGTTAAGATCAGATTCCTTGATGATATTTTGCGAATCTCCCTAGGTGGTATTGGGACAAAGGAAGGATTAGGCGATAACTTCTACGGTATCGTAATAATTGAAGCAGATGGCAGCTTATCAAAAAATGATACATTAAAAAGTAACTTTAATGGCGCAGATAAATTTGATGAGAAATGGGTAATTAAAACTGCTCGTTTATCAGAAGTTTTTAAGACGCCTACCTTTGCTGAATACTATAAACTTCAGAATCCAACATCTAAAGACTGCAATTCCTGTGATTACTTAGCTATCTGTGGTGGCGGGATGCCACTTCACCGTTGGAGTAAAGATAATGGATATGATAATCCTTCGGTATATTGCAGCGATCAGAAAGTTTTGATTAAAAAAGCTATTTCTATTCTTAAGAAAGAAGGAATGCTCCAGTGATTTTTAATGATTGTCAAAGTCAACTGAGGATGTTCCCATTTCCTCATCTTATAAGAGATGACGCACTTTTATATCAAGAGAGTGAAACGCTTCTTCATTGGCTTGAGCAGGATGCTCCATGGAAATTAAAAATTGCTGAGTTCTATCAGCAATATGAATTTAGCTTCGATGGAATCCAGCTTCCTGAAGAAGTAGCAAATATTTTTTCAGAATCATCAATAAATAATCTTAGGCGAAGTATTGAAAATTTATTCAAAGTAAATCTTTCTCGAAAAGTCCATATAGTTGCTCATAAATTAACGGAAGGTCAGGTAATAAGAATACATAATGATTTTATCCCTGGGGAGGAAAGTCATAGAGTCTTAATCCAGCTCAACAGGGGATGGACCGAAGAAAATGGTGGACTCTTAATGCTATTTTCTGAAAACAAACCAGAGAGTTTGACAAATGCTTTTTTACCTTTACACAACACTGCATTTGCGTTCGAAATATCATCAAAGTCTTTTCACGCAGTTTCATCTATAAACTCCGGAGAAAGATTTACGATTGTTATATCCTTCTTTAAGGAAAAAAATGATGCTATCAGGTGATGCTATATTCGATTTTATAAAAAAATCAAAAAATGAATTATGGTGGCCTGGACTATCTGATGCCATTGTTTCAAACGGTTCGAAACAATATAGTACAGCATCAGAAATTAGTGGAGAAACGTTAGAACCAAAATTAACTATACAAATACAGTCTCTTCCTGGTGCAAAGTTAGAGTTTTTACATGAAGCGCATGCCAAAATTTTTTTGCAGCAAAAGGTGAATCAAGTAAGTATTGATCAGTTCTCCAGTCCTGAGACACTAAAAAGAATTGAGTCGGCTGTTTCACTTATTGATATTTCACCAACATTAAAATCAACCATAACAACCTTTGTAAGGTCGATACATGTAATAGATGCTAAACCTGGTTACGATGTGAGCTTTACAGATCCTGGATTGGCATTTAGCATATTTGTTTCTGTGCCTTTCGATAATAATAATTCCGAATTAAGATTAGCTGAATCTATTATTCATGAGGCAATGCATCTCCAACTTTCTGCTTTAGAAAGTAAGCTAACTTTAGTTAATAACAAAAATTCAAAATTTTATTCTCCTTGGAAAAAAATGCTACGGCCAGTCTCTGGTATTATGCATGCATTGTACGTTTTTAGCTGTATAAGGCAATGGCTTGAATTAATAAAATTAAATAATTCAGGCCACGTTTATGCACTAACCCGTATACGAGAAATAAGGGAAGAGCTTGAACTTCTGGATTATCAGTGCTGCTACGATTCTCTTACTGACAGAGGAGCATTTATTTTCGAGAAAATGATAGAGGAATTAAGAAGGTAATCCATGGAAAAAAAAACAATAACACTTGACTTGGAGTTTGATTTAAAAAATGAGAATTATATCATCTGGAATGACCAAATAGTCATGTCTAGAAGTGAGAGCGATTATTTTGAGAAACTTTTCAAGAAGTTAAGGGAAATAAAAGTTTCAGCAGTAGATACTTTGGAGATTGGTTTTGGTTTGGGAATTTCTGCCTCTCTTATTCAGAGTGAGTTATCCCCAAATGTACATGAAATAATTGAAATAGAGAGAAGTATATATCAAGATTTATTAAATTTCTCCCAAGAGCATCCATCAGTCAAGCCAGTCTTTGGGGACTGGAGATCTTTAAGTTTTAGTGGCAAAAAATATGACTTTATATTTCATGATTCTTATGATTATAGCGGCGCTAAAGGATGGGAATTTGATAGATCGAAAGATGATTACGAAACTTTCAAAAGCATATTAAAAACTGATGGTTATATTTGTCATCCGCATTTCGGAGATGGTCCAGTTAGAGACGTAAATGGATTTGAAACAATTATTTTGGAAAGATTAGTGGTATCCCCAATACTCATGTGGGATAAAACAATATGTCAAGATGTAGCAATAGTGATAAGAAAACCTATATGGTAACATCGTAGTTGGGTTGCCAAACAACTGGCAACCCAACTATACGCCAGCTATCGTATGTCCTCGGGGGGAGGCTTGCGCCCGCTAGTCCCGTGGCTAGTGATTCGAATATGATTCATTTGGAATGCGTATGTCAAACTATAAGAACAACTAGACCCCGATTGTAGTGTGCAGCATCGTAGGTTGGGTTGCATTCGTAACCCAACATAATGTGGCTGTCGGTTATGTTGGGTTGCCAAACAACCGGCAAACCAACCTACGTCAGCTATCCTCAACCCACGCCGCCAGAGAATCCCTCGGTGCAATCTGCTAAAATCATCGCCTTTTCAGTTTGTTAGGCGATGTCCTATGTCTGTTTCTGTTGCGGTTGAGCTCACTGACGCCGAGAAAAAAGCACGTTATCAAGCCAATAAATTAACCAAACGTCTGCGTCATCACGTTGGCGATGCGATCAACGATTTCCAAATGATCGAACCCGGCGACAAGGTGATGGTGTGCCTGTCGGGTGGTAAAGATAGCTATGCCTTATTAGATATTTTGCTTGGCTTGCAAAAATCGGCCCCAATCGACTTTTCCTTGGTGGCGGTGAATCTTGACCAAAAACAACCTGGTTTTCCCGCCGATGTATTGCCAACCTATTTGGCACAATTAGGTATTGAATATCGCATTATCGAAGAAGATACCTATAGCATCGTCAAAAAATTGGTGCCTGAAGGAAAAACCACGTGTTCTCTGTGCTCGCGCTTACGGCGTGGCATCTTATATCGCGTGGCGGATGAACTGGGGGCAACCAAGATTGCCCTCGGTCATCACCGCGAGGACATTTTAGAAACCCTGTTTCTCAATATGTTCTACGGCGGAAAACTAAAAGCCATGCCGCCTAAGCTCATCAGCGATGATGGCAAACATATTGTGATTCGTCCTTTGGCCTATTGCCGAGAAAAAGACCTTGTTCGCTATGCCGAACAGCGACAATTTCCCATTATTCCTTGCAATCTCTGTGGCTCACAGCCCAATTTGCAACGGCAGGTGGTGAAAGAAATGTTGGCCGATTGGGATAAGCGTTTCCCCGGGCGGATTGAAACCATGTTCCGCAGTTTGCAAAATGTGGTGCCATCTCACCTCGCCGACACAGGGTTGTTTAACTTCCATGATTTACAGCGGACAGGCATGCCGATGGCTGACGGTGATACCGCGTTTGATCGTCAAACTTTCCACGATCCATTGCCACCGCAAGAAGACGATGATGAAACTGCCACCCCATCACCACGGCGAGTATTCAGTATTTTAGATTCCCGTCCAAAAGGGGATGGCTGTGCATCATAAGCCTGTACCGACGGCAAGACGGCGACAGCGTGCTGGGGTGCCGGTTGAGGTATGCGAAAGTGGCGAAGGGCGGGCGTTGTTGTTGGGCACGGATACGGTACAAAGCCTGATGAATGTCGGGCATCCTGCCGAATTGGTGTTGTCCTACACACGGGCGATGATGGGTGGATTGCTGTTTTATCGCCAACCGAAACGGATTCTTCATATCGGTTTGGGTGGGGGTTCTTTGCTGCGGTTTTGCTATGAACATCTGCCGGAGAGTGTGCACACGGTGGTTGAACTGCACGCTGAAGTGGTGGCGGCGGCGCGACAGTGGTTTGAGTTACCGGAAGAAGGCGAACGGCTTACCATTCACGTCATGGATGGCGTGGCCTTTATGGCGCAGTGTGAACAGCAGTTTGATCTGATTTTGGTAGATGCTTTTGATGGCGTGGAAATTGTCGCGGACACGGTGCGAGAGCCGTTTTTGCACGATTGCCGCCAAGCCTTGTCGGCTGAGGGGGTGTTGTCGCTGAATTTTTGGCGTAAAGATCCGTTTTTCGAGCGGCGTTTTCAGACGGTAACGCGACTGTTTGAGGGATGGGCATTTCAACTACCGGCGACAACGCACGGCAATGTGGCCATTCTTGCCATGCGTCCACCGATACCCAGCGTACTGCGGCTAGATCGCTTGGCGACCGAGGCGAATACACTGACAGCGCAATGCAATATCGAGTTTGATGCGTTTGTCTCGCGTTTGAAAGCAGAAAATCCACATACGGCACAACGCCTATTGCCCAGACAATAGCGCATTGGGTGGGCACACAAGCCGTGCCCACCTATCAGAGGGGCGAGAGTCTCAAAGATAGGCCAAACCGCTGTTAGCCAAGCCCACCAAATCAACCGTATTGGCATTGGCTTGTAATGTTGCTGCTGCCGCTAACAAATCGCCTTGTGTGGTTTCTCCACGGTCGAGCATACCCTGATAGAGCGCTTGGGTTGTTGCATCGGGTAAACTGCCGGTGACATTGCGGTAGACCGCTTTGACAAACGACGCATTGTCGCTGCCACCCGCGAGGGATTGGAACAATGGGGTTTGCACTGCCAATGCCACCACACTCTGCATCGATTTCCCTTGATCGAATAAATCCAATCCAGTGCTCACAATATTTGCTTGCAAAGCATTAAGGCCAAAAGCAGCGTTAATCAGCAAGGCCGTTTTCCCTGCATTGCCATTCAAGTCATAAGCAAATTTGCCATCAGTAAACTCCAGCCGCGATGCCTTTGTCACTGTTTCAGGGCTATAGCTGCCGCCTAGCTTCGTAACGCTGATTGTATTGTTCGAGGTTAACTTCACGCCGTAATCTGTGCGGGCTCCGCTATATTGTGCAATTGCGATGCCGTAGGCATTGCCTTTTAAGGTATGGCTGGTTAGCGTGGGATTGGCTGCTGCTTCGTAGCGTTCTGCACCGTAAATCGAAATCAGATAGGGATAAGGAAAGTCTTGATAGGGCGTGCCGCTGATGGTGACGTTGGCGACTTTGGCTTTTTCGATTTTATCAATGACATCTAGGCCATCAATGACTTTACCAAAGACGGCATAACCTGGCTGGGTGCTGCTTTGATAATTGAGATTGGTGTTGTCGACCGTATTCACAAAAAATTGCGAAGTGGCGGAGTTGGGATCGTTGGTGCGAGCCATGGCCACTGTGCCACGCAGATGGCTAAGGCCAGTGTTGCTTTCCAGTTCAATCGCAGCATCGGTGGTTTTAAATTGTAGCTTTTGATTCATCCCCCCGCCTTGCACCACAAATTGATTGATCACCCGATGAAAGATGGTGCCCGTGTAAAAGTCTTTGTCGACATAACTGAGGAAGTTGTTGACCGTTTTTGGGGCCTGTTCTGGGTACAGCTCCATGATGAATGGGCCGTAACTGGTATTGATTTGAACTTGTGGTTTTGTGCTCATAGCAAAATCAGATGGTTAGCGTACAGAAGGCAGCATGGTAACACCTGCTAATCCACATTGATAAATCGCTTCGGCGAGGGCGGCGATGGCTTTTTGGCGAGGGTATTGCCGGCGGTAGGCCAATACCACGCGCCGAGTCGGAGCGGGTGGGGTAAACGGGATAAGCGATAGCATAGCCTCATCGCCATTTTGTACCGACGTCAGCGGCAAAACCGTAATCCCCAATCCTCCGGCCACCATGTGGCGAACAGTGGTCAAAGAGCTACCTTGTAAACCATGTTGCCAACTTTCTAATCCGGGCGTGTGGGGCAGCGAGGGTTCGCTGTGGCGATCACATAAGGCCAAAACTTGATCACGGAAACAGTTGCCGTGTGCTAACAGCAAAATGCTTTCTTGTGCCAGCTCTTGCGGTGCAATCTGGGTGCGTTGTGCCCACGGGTGTTGCCGTGGGGTGGCGACAATAAAAGGCTCGTCGTACAGTGGTAGGGTGGCTAAACCCGATTCTTCAAACGGTTCCGCCACAATCGCTGCATCAATTTCACCCAGCTTGAGCATCTCTGTCAGACGCGAGGTGTAATTCTCTTCCAGATACAGCGGCATTTCTGGCGTGGTCTGTTGTAATGCTGGAATCAATCTGGGTAAGAGATAGGGGCTGATGGTGAAAATAATGCCTAAGCGCAGCGGCCCTGCCAGCTGATTTTGTTGGCTGCTGGCAAGTAAGCGTAGGCGTTCAACCTGTTCTAACACCAGCTGCGCTTGTTGAATAATGGGCTCACCTTGCGGCGTGATGGTGATTTCTGTGCCACGCTCAAATAGCGAAATGCCGAGTTCTTCTTCAAATTTTTTAACGGCAATAGACAGAGTGGGCTGACTGACAAAACAACGTGTAGCAGCACGGCCAAAATGGCGTTCACGGGCGACTGCAACGATATAGCGCAGCTCGGTTAGGGTCATGATTTATTTTTCTGGCAAGATGATATTGACCTCGAGCACTTCAAATTTGTTTTGCCGCTCGAATTGAACTTTGATGTCTTCTTGCGAGATGCGGATATATTTAGAGATCACCTGCATCAGTTCAGCTTGTAAAGCGGGGAGATAGTCGGGGGCAGCTTCATTATTATCGCCACGTTCGTGTGCCAAGATAATTTGTAAGCGTTCACGTGCCACGGCGGCGCTGCCCACGCTGCGCACAGGTGGGCTTGGTTCGGTACGACCAAAGATTTTTTCAATCAGGGACATAGCTGTTTTAGCCTCCAAACAGGCGCTTGAGTAGGCCAACCTTTTGCACATCTAAGAATCGATGAGGACGGTCTTCACCTAAGAAACGGGCGACGACGTCTTTATAGGCATCAGAAGCATCTGCACCATTGACATGGATCACCGGCGTCCCTGAGTTAGAGGCCTGTAATACAGCCTGAGATTCTGGAACCACACCAATGAACGGAATGCGCAGAATTTCTTTCACATCATTCACCGAGAGCATCTCACCTTTTTCTACCCGTTCTGGTGCATAGCGCGTAACCAGTAGATGTTCTCGAATCGGTTCGAGATTTTCGATTGCACGACGTGACTTGGAAGCGAGCAGGCCGAGGATACGGTCAGAATCACGCACAGAGGCGACTTCTGGGTTGGTCACCACAATCGCCTCATCGGCAAAATACAGTGCAGTCAGCGCGCCTTTTTCAATGCCTGCTGGCGAATCACAAACAATGTATTCAAAGTCTTTTGCTAATTCATTGATGACCCGTTCAACCCCTTCGAGGGTTAACGCATCTTTGTCCCGTGTTTGAGAGGCGGGCAAGATGTAAAGATTGTCGCAATGCTTATCTTTAATCAGTGATTGGTTTAAAGAAGATTCATTGTTAATGACGTTGATAATGTCGTAAACGACACGCCGTTCACAGCCCATAATCAAGTCAAGGTTCCGCAAACCGACATCAAAGTCGATGACGACGGTTTTGTGGCCACGTAAAGCCAAACCGGCAGCAAAGCTGGCGCTGGTGGTGGTTTTTCCCACGCCACCTTTACCAGAGGTAATCACAATGATTCTTGCCACAGTACTATCCTTATCAAACTGGTGTGGTTCAGGTTAATGGTGCAATTACCAAACGCTCGGCATCCAGATACACCTGAACGCTGTGCCCCTTGAGACTGACCGGGGGCTCGGTATCGAAAGTACGGTAGAAGCCAGCAATCGAAATCAGTTCTGGCTCAAAGCGATGCACAAAAATCCGTGCTGACATATCGCCATGTGCCCCTGCGAGTGCTCGACCTCGTAGCGGTGCGTAAATATGGATGTTGCCATCTGCAATCACTTCGGCACCACCGCTGATGGTTGCTAAAACAATAAGGTCACCACCTTTAGCATAGATTTGTTGGCCAGTTCGCACTGGCTTATCAATGATTAAAGTTTTGTGCCGTGTAGGTAAAGCGGGTTTATCCACTATTGTTTCAGCAGCGGCTATCGGATGCTGTTCGATAACGGTTGCTGGCTGCTCTGTGGAAACAGAAACTTCCTCTTCAGTTGCGGCAACGACAGCCGCAGTTTCCCCCGTGGTTGCTGGGATGTCCGCCTCTGGCGCAGGCGTAGCGATGGCATCAGGAATAGCTTCTGCCGTCGCTGCTAATAAGCGAGTGCTTTCAATCACCGGTGGCATCCACCCTAAACCTGCTGCCGCCGCAATATCTGCGAGGCTTGGATCAGGATGGCGGATGCTAATCGCTTGTAAGCCAAAGCGTGCGGTCAATTCACGCAAGGCTAATAGTTCATCCACACTGGTGTTGACCTCAAGGGTGGCCAAATCAAGCAGTGTGGGTTCGTGGAGAAGTTGACCCGCACGTTTTGCCAGACGAACGGAGAAGGCCTGTTCTAGCCGGGCAAGGTCTAGCGTGTAGAGATGCAGCGCAAGTGCATCAATACTGGCAGACTTGATGTCAAACGGGGATTTATAAGGTGACATGGTCGCATGAACTGCGATTGAATTAAACAATAGTCGCAGTTTACTCATTATTGCGCGCTCTCTTCAACACGATTTGCGTTTGTATTCAAACGAAGATTTGCAAAAAGAAAAATATCGTGACAATTTAAAGACTTGCCACTTTTGTGCAACGCAATAAAAACTTGACCAAATCTGTTTTAACGTTTATTCTTGAACCATGTTGCAGTGCAGCATAGAGTGAAGCTGTCAAACAAAGGCAGTCTTTCCTCTCTTAATAGAGCTGCCTGAGCTGCGATCTTTTATTCAGGCCTTTTTTTCAAGACACAAAGGAAGACATCATGTTGAACACTAACTCTCTCGCAAATGCACACGAACAACTGGCTAGCCTCGGTCAAGCGAATGTAGAGAAGGCAATGCGCCTGTCGAACATCGTTCTGTCCACCGCTGAGCGTTTTGCTTCGCTGAACATGGAATTGGGCAAAAAAATCCTCGACCAAAACGTTGAGACAGTTAAAGCGCTGACCGAAGCCAAAGACCCGAAAAAACTGGCAGAAATCTCCACCAACTTGGCTCAGCCTGCTGTGGATAACTCGCTGAACGCCGCACGTAGCCTGTACGACGCTGCTGTGTTGACTCAAAACGAAGTGCAATCTTTTGTTGAAGAACAACTGTTGGAATTCAACAAACAACTGTGCGCTAACTTGGACAAAATCGCTAAAACCAATCCAGCCGGTGAGCCAGCCATCAACGCCATCAAAAACGTGTTGACCTCGGCAACTGCTGCTTACGACAGCGTGGCAAAAACTGCGAAAAAAGTGAGCACCGAATTGGCTGAAGCGGGTGTTGCTGCTGCTGCAAATTCCGCTAAAGCGGCTGGCGAAGTGGTGTCGCAAGCCACTAAACAGGCTGCCCCTGCTGCTAAGAAATAATCGCTGACTTGCCACTGGCGAGTGAACGATCATAAAAAAGCGCCCCCGTTATGGGTGGCGCTTTTTTGTCGTATAAAAGAGACAGTATTTAAGAAAGCGTTCGGCGGGGTTGGCTGTGACGGGTGGCTTTGGCGTAATAAATGGCGGTAACAAAAAACACTGTACACCACACAATCTCTCCCCAAGCCATTAAACGCGAAGTTGGATCGATATCTGACCAAGCACGCATCACGCCCTCACCAAAGAAGAACAAGATAAACATGCTCGCCCATTGGTAGGTGTAGCGTTTACCGGCTAATACACCTCGCAGAGGCAGTAATAAAATCACTGCTTTCAATGCTAACAACGAACCCCCCGGGCGCAGCGGTGCAAGCCACAGCTCCCATGCCAGTGTCCACAAAATTAAGCTGATGAGGCTTGCCGCAGCAAGCCATAGTAAATGTCGTTCTGACATGGCCTAGCTTTCCTCATTACCCGTGGCAGTTGAAGGTTTACCGAGCCAACGCGCCATCATAATACCGAATTCGTATAGCAACCACAGCGGCACCGCGAGCATGATTTGGGACAACACATCCGGTGGGGTCACGATGGCGGCAATCACAAAAGCGCCGACAATCACATAAGGCCGCGCTTGGCGTAGTTGTTCTAGGCTGACAATACCGAGCTTGCTCAACACAATCACCACCACCGGCACTTCAAAGGTGATGCCAAAGGCCAAGAACATGCCGAGCACGAAGGAAAGATATTTATCAATATCTGTCATCATCGACACCCCATCGGGGGTCACCGAGCTCATAAAGCCAAACACTACTGGGAAAACCAGAAAATAAGCGAAGGCCATGCCGACGAGAAACAACACAAATGAGGATACGATTAACGGCAAAGCCAATCGTTTTTCGTGTTGATACAAGCCGGGTGCAACAAAAGCCCAAGCTTGATACAAGCTATGCGGTAGCGAAACCAAGAACGCCACCATCATGGTGACCTTCATCGGGACGAAGAATGGCGTGGTGACATCGGTTGCAATCATCTGGGCCCCTGCGGGTAGAACTTCCATCATCGGCAATGCCAATAACCGATAAATATCACCAGCCCAGTGAAATAAACCAAGAAAAACCAAAATGATGCCCAGCAGCGCACGAATCAGACGGGTACGCAATTCGATGAGGTGGGCGATCAGAGGCTGTTGCGAGGGATCGCTCATTTTTTACTGTCAGAAGAAACCGAAGGAGGAGAGGGGTCGGTGTGATTAGGAGATGGGGTGGTGCGTAGGCTATCGCGGACGTCTTGCAACGGCTGGCTAATGTCATCGCTGTGTTTACGCACGCTGTCTTCAAACTGTCGTGCGGCATCGGTCACATCGGCTTGTAGCTGTTTTAGCTCGCTGACATTGACCTCGCGTTGAATATCGGTTTTTACCGAATGCACAAAGCGTTGTGCCCGACCAATTAACGCCCCCACTGTCCGTGCAACCTTGGGCAGTCGCTCGGGGCCAATGACCACCAAAGCGACAATCCCAATCACAATCAATTCGCCGAAGCTGATCTCAAACACGATAAGGCTTACTTTTTATCTTGAGTCGGTTCGACATCAATCACGCGGCCACCTTCTTTGTTGGCTGTGGTGTTTGCCGTAGGGGTATCGGTTGCTGCTTTGTTCTCCTCTGAGTTCATTCCCTCTTTGAAGCCTTTGACTGCGCCGCCTAGGTCCTGGCCGATATTACGCAATTTTTTGGTACCAAAAATCAGCACCACTACCAGCAACACCACCAGCCAGTGCCAAATGCTAAAAGAACCCATGAGTGACTACCTTTTCAAAACTTAGCCAGGATGGCCAAAAACGTGAATGTGTAAATGGAAGACTTCCTGTCCACCACCGCGTCCGGTGTTGATGGCTGTCTTAAAGCCATTTTTCAAGCCCTGTTCAGCCGCCAAACGTGGCGCAAGTGCTAATAATTTACCCAACAAAGCCTCATCGTCTGCCGTGGCATGAGCCAAAGAGTCGATATGTCGTTTTGGGATGATGAGAAAATGCACAGGGGCAATTGGGTTGATGTCGTGAAAGGCCAGCACGTCCTCATCTTCATACACGATTTTAGATGGGATCGTGCCTGCCGCGATCTTACAGAACAGGCAAGCACTCATCGCATTTCCTTCTTTGTTATTGCTGCCGCGATGCTTTTTCGTCGTGACCGGAAATCCCCTCACGGCGATGCAATTCGTCTAACACATGCTCTGGGCGCAAACCGTGGTGAGTTAACAGAACCATGGTGTGGAACCACAAATCGGCCACCTCGCGTACCAAATGCAAGCGGTCACCGTCTTTCGAGGCCATCAGCGTTTCTGCCGCTTCTTCTGCCACTTTTTTCAAGATGGTGTCTTGCCCTTGATGCAACAGACTCGACACATAAGACGAGGCTGGATCAGCCCCCTTGCGGGTTTCTAAGGTGTCGGCGATGTGATACAGCACTTCAGCGTGAATCATGCTAACTCTCCAATTTCTAAGGGACAAAACAATAACAGACAAGTTCAGTCGGCATCACACTTGAACTTACACCCTTGAGGTGAAAGCGGCGTGAAAAGGCGTATTAGTGGCCGTGACCATGAGCATAAATTTGGCTAGGGTCTTTTTTCACTTCATCAGTGATTTCCCAAACACCATCACGCAATACACGGAAGAAACAGCTTTCGCGCCCAGTATGGCAGGCAATGCCGCCTTCTTGGTCTATCGAATAAATGATCACATCGCCATCACAATCTAAACGAATCTCGCGCACATGTTGAAAATGGCCCGATTCTTCGCCCTTGTGCCACAGTTTTTGCCGGCTGCGGGTCCAATAGTGGGCGGTGCCTTTTTCTGCTGTTAACGCCACCGCTTCACGGTTGGCATAGGCAAACATCAAAATACGTTGACTATTCGCGTCTTGGGCAATGACTGGGACTAAGCCTTGGTTATCCCAGCGAATTTCATCTAGCCATGTACTCATAAACGCACCTCGATACCGGCTTGTTGCATGGCGCGTTTGGCTTCTTCCACGGTGTGTTCACCGAAGTGGAAAATACTGGCTGCTAACACCGCATCCGCATGACCATGTAACACGCCATCGACCAGATGTTGCACATTACCCACGCCACCGGAAGCAATCACAGGAATATCAACTGCATCGCTGACTGCACGGGTTAATGGCAGGTTAAAACCAATTTTGGTGCCATCGCGGTCCATGCTGGTCAATAAAATCTCGCCAGCCCCGAGAGCCTGCATTTTTTGTGCCCATTCCACTGCATCGAGTCCGGTTGCCTTACGGCCACCGTGAGTAAACACTTCCCAGCGGTCGTTGTCTGGCGACACGGCTTTGGCATCGATCGCCACCACAATCGCTTGTGAGCCAAAGCGGTCGGCGGCATCTTTTACTAACTGAGGATTGAGGACAGCGGAGGTGTTGATACTGACTTTGTCGGCGCCGGCATTGAGCAAGCGGCGGACATCCGCCACTTCGCGCACGCCACCGCCAACGGTAAGGGGAATAAATACCTGTGAAGCAACGGCTTCGATGATGTGCAAAATAATATCGCGCGCGTCGCTAGAGGCAGTGATATCGAGAAAAGTCAGTTCATCTGCGCCTTGCTCATCATAACGACGGGCAATTTCCACCGGATCACCGGCATCACGCAGGCCTAAGAAATTCACACCTTTGACCACACGACCAGCAGTGACGTCAAGGCAGGGGATGATGCGTTTAGCAAGCATGGCGATTTCTTTAACGGGGCAACGCTTGGACGTTGCCCACATAAACAAAATTAAGCGTCAGACAGTTCGTCGGCAAGGGTTTGGGCGGCTTGGAAATCGATGGTGCCTTCATAAATAGCACGCCCTGTAATCGCCCCTTCGATGCCTTCGCTTTCGACTGCACACAAGGCTTTGACATCATCGAGGTTGGTTAGGCCGCCAGAGGCAATCACCGGAATGGTCAAGGCTTGTGCCAGTTTGACCGTGGCTTCGATATTGACGCCCGACAACATGCCATCGCGGCCAATGTCGGTATAAATCACCGACACCACGCCATAATCTTGGAAGCGGCGCGCCATATCGATCACATTGTGCTGGGTGACTTTTGCCCAACCGTCGGTGGCAACCATGCCATCTTTGGCATCCAAGCCAACAATGACTTGGCCGGGGAAGGCATCACAGGCATCGTGTAAAAAGCCTGGGTTTTTCACTGCGGCGGTGCCAATGATCACATATTTCAGACCGAGGTCGAGATAGCGGTCAATGGTATCCAAATCGCGGATACCGCCGCCCAACTGGACGGGCATATCGTCGCCTACCTCGCCCAGAATATCTCGGATCACCGAGAAGTTTTTGGGTTTGCCAGCAAACGCGCCATTCAGATCTACCAGATGCAGGCGGCGAGCGCCTTGGTCACGCCAATGAATGGCAACTTTGACCGGATCATCCGAGAAAATAGTGGCATCGTTCATTTCGCCTTGGCGCAAGCGCACGCATTGGCCGTCTTTCAAATCGATCGCAGGGATGAGTAGCATGATGCGTTGTAGGGTATCGGGTTAACAGAGAAGATTGATTACAAACGGGAGTTCGCCTGCATTACGCAACGCCATCCCAAGCCAAAAAGTTTTCCATCATTTTTAAGCCTGCATGGTGGCTTTTTTCGGTGTGAAACTGTGTTGCAAACACATTTTCCCGCCCGATGATGCACGAAAAACGCTGCGGGTATTCACTTTCCGCCAGCGTCAATGCCGCATCTTGTGGTTGAAAGTAATAGCTGTGTACGAAGTAAAAACGCTCGCCATCAGCAATACCCGCAAACAAGGGGTGGGCACGGTTTTGATAGACCCGATTCCAACCCATGTGTGGGACTTTCAAGCGTTGACCATGTGCATCTACCAAGCCACTGGCAAACCGTACCACATCACCCGCAAAAACACCTAAACCGGCGGTATCGCCTTCTTCGCTGTGGTCGAGCAGCAACTGAGCGCCAACACAAATACCAAAGAAAGGTTTGGTGCGCGTGGTTTCTAACACGGCTTCGGCAAGGCCATAACTGCGCAATTCACGCATACAGTCTGGCATCGCCCCTTGACCGGGGAAAATGACCTTGTCGGCAGCAACCACTGCTTCAGGATCGCGGGTGAGAAAGACCTCAGCCCCCGAGTGATTGACCGCTTCGACTGATTTCAGCACCGAGTGTAGATTACCCATGCCATAGTCTATGATTGCGACTTTCATGCCGTTAGCGTCCCTTTGGTGGAAGGCGTGATGCCTACCATCCGGTCGTCGTACTCACAGGCCATGCGTAAAGCGCGACCAAAGGCTTTGAAGACAGTTTCGGCTTGATGATGGCTGTTTTCACCGCGCAGATTGTCAATATGCAGGGTTACCATGCTGTGATTGACGAAACCATGAAAGAACTCGCTAAACAAATCGACGTCGAACTGACCGATGCTAGCGCGGGTAAAGGGAAGGTTGTAAGTCAAACCTGGACGACCAGACAGATCAATCACCACCCGTGATAAGGCCTCATCGAGGGGGACATAGGCGTGGCCATAGCGGCGAATGCCTTTTTTATCACCAATGGCTTTCGCAAAGGCTTGCCCTAAGGTGATACCAATGTCTTCCACCGTGTGGTGGGCATCAATATGCAAGTCACCCTTGGCCACAATATCGAGATCAATCAAACCGTGACGGCTAATTTGATCCATCATGTGATCAAGAAAAGGAACGCCCGTCTCGAAATGAGAACAGCCTGTCCCATCTAAATTGATGCGAACAGTGATTTGCGTTTCGAGTGTATTTCGTGTGATTTCGGCTTGCCGCATGGCGATTTCATCTTAGGGATAAAAGGTTCTCGAGCAGGCACAAACACCTGTTGCCTGCATGATACCATTCCTGTTTGCCAAGTATGCACCTTGTATCGTTATCCTGCGCCGCTTTTGCTGATTTTTCGCAAAAACTGTGGCCGTTGTTAAGAAAGTTCAGCCCATGAGTCAATATTGGAGTGCTGTGGTTCACAGCCTAAAACCCTATACCCCTGGTGAACAGCCAAAATTACACAACCTCATCAAACTCAATACCAATGAGAACCCCTATGGCCCATCGCCCAAGGCCTTAGCCGCTATTCGCGCAGCGACAGATGACAGCCTGCGCCTCTATCCCGATCCGAATGGCGATGTGCTGAAAGATGCAGTCGCGGCGCGGCATGGTTTGACACGACAACATGTTTTTGTCGGCAACAGTTCAGATGAAGTGTTGGCGCATGTTTTCATGGCACTGTTGAAACAGGATAAGCCGTTGCTCTTTCCTGACATTACCTACAGTTTTTATCCGGTTTACTGTGGTTTGTATGGGATTGACTACCGTTTGGTGCCATTGGATGAGCAATTTGCAATTCAGGTAGCCGATTATCAGCAAGAAAACGGGGCAATTATTTTCCCCAATCCCAATGCGCCAACGGGACGGTATTTGCCCTTGGCTGAGATTGAGCAATTATTACAAGCCCATCCACAATCGGTGATTGTGGTGGATGAGGCTTATGTCGATTTTGGCGGTGAGACAGCGATTGCATTGGTGTCGCGGTATCCAAATTTATTGGTCACCCAAACCTTATCAAAATCGCGTTCGTTGGCGGGGTTGCGTGTGGGCTTTGCTGTCGGTCATCCAGATTTGATTGCTGGCTTAGAGCGAGTGAAAAACAGTTTTAACTCCTATCCTCTTGACCGTTTAGCGTTGGCAGGTGCAAGTGCAGCGTTGGAAGACGAGGCCTATTTTCAACAAACCTGCGCGGCAGTCATCGCTACACGCGAGGCATTGACGGCAGAACTCACTGCATTGGGGTTTGAGGTATTGCCGTCGTTGGCGAATTTTGTGTTTGCTCGTCATCCCCAACACGATGCAGCGACATTGGCCGCACAGCTGCGCCAACATGCCATTATTGTTCGCCACTTTAATGCACCACGTATTGACCAATTCTTGCGTATCTCGATTGGTACCGAGCAAGAAATCGCCACACTATGTGCAGTGTTAAAACAGTTGTTAGCAAAATAAGCGACACACCGCCCCAGCTCGGGGCGGTACAGTGGCTGGGTGTTAACACAACATACTTTGTCCATATTCAAGGATAAAACTGGGTTGAAGGTAGGCGATAAAGGCCAGTGCTAATATCACTATCAATACCCAATACCAGAGCCATGATTTCATATCGGGTGAGCCGGTGTGAGGGAATGTTGTTTAATCGGAAGACACAATGCTGCTGCCGTAACACCCAGCGCCATCGAGCCGTACCAAATCCAATCATAGCTGCCGGTGGTGTCAAACACACGGCCACCCATCCACACGCCAATAAAACTGCCTACTTGATGGGCACAAAACACAATCCCGCCCAGTGTTGCCATATATTGCACCCCAAAAATTTGTGCAATCAGCCCATTGGTGAGTGGAACGGTGGCTAACCATAAAAACCCCATCGCTCCGGCAAAGAACATGGCGCTGGCGGGTGACAAAGGGGTGTTGATAAACCATGCCACCAATAGCACACGGCCAAAGTAAATCACTGCCAACAGATGTTTTTTGCTATGCACGCCCCCCCATTGCCCAAATAAATAGGTACCGGCAATATTAAATAAGCCAATTAACGCCAGACACAGCGTGCCCAACTCTGCCGATTGGCCGGCATCGGCCAGATAGGCCGGTAAATGGGTACCGATAAACGTCACCTGAAAGCCACAGACAAAATAACTGAACCCCAACAGTAAGAAACTGGGATTGCTAAATGCCTGTTGCAGGGCTTGACGTAAGCCTTGTCCTGAATGGCTGATATGTTTGGGTGGGCTGGGGGCGACCAAAGGCCGTGATGCAGGCAGAATCAAGGCAATCAGCAAAGCACTACACAACAAGGCCAAACTCCAGCCCAGTTGTGAAATTAGGCTTTGTGCCAGCGGCAACATTAAAAACTGTCCAATTGAACCGGCGGCACTGACTAAACCCAACGCCTTGCTGCGTCCTTCTGCGGGTACTACGCGACCAATCACGCCAAACACCACGCTATAAGTCGTCCCTGACAGCCCCAAACCGACCAACAGCCCCGCCCCAACATCAAACCCTAGCGGGGTAGCAGCACCAGCCATCAGCACTAAACCCACTAAATACAGCAGTGCCCCAACAATTAACACCCGCCGTGCGCCCCACACATCGGCGATCATGCCGGTAAAGGGTTGTGCCGCACCCCACAATAGATTTTGCAGCGCGATGGCAAAGGCAAATTGTTCACGCCCCCAACCAAGGTCGAGGGTCATGGGTGATAGGTATAAACCAAATGAGTGGCGAATCCCCATTGAGAGGGTCACGATAAGACCACTGAAGAGCAAGATGCGCTTAATGACGCGGGGATCGGTAGGAGATTGCATGCTAAATAACTCGAATCAAAGTGCTTCATATTACTTCTTTTTGGAAAGTAAAAAAAATCGGCACCAGACTTTTCATCTTTTTGTAACGAAGCGTTTTTATGCTTGCCACAATATTTTCATTGCCAAGGACGCTGTTCATGCCTGCTAACATCCTGCTTGTTGAAGACGAGCCTGCTATTCAAGAGCTGATTGCCTTTAATTTGGTTCAAGCTGGACATCATGTCTTACGCGCTGCTTCGGCTGAAAATGCGTGGACATTGGTGCGGAATGCTTTGCCCGATTTGGTGTTATTAGACTGGATGTTACCGGGGGCGTCTGGGATTGAATTTGCCAAGAAATTGCGTGCAGATGAACGCACACGCGGCATTCCGATCATTATGTTAACCGCCCGTTCCGAAGAACAAGACAAGGTGATTGGCCTCGAAACGGGTGCGGATGACTACATCACCAAACCTTTTAGCCCGCGTGAGCTGCAAGCACGGATTAAAGCGGTGTTGCGCCGCCGTGCGCCACAAATGACGGATGATGCAGTCGAAGTGTTGGGCTTGCGGCTTGACCCTGCCACCCATCGCGTTTCCGCACACGACCAACCGGTTGAGTTGGGCCCGACTGAATTCCGCTTATTGCATTTCTTTATGACCCATCCCGAGCGCGTGCATTCGCGAACCCAGCTATTAGATCAAGTCTGGGGTGACCATGTGTTCGTGGAAGAAAGAACGGTGGATGTTCATATCCGCCGCCTGCGTTGTGCATTGGAGCCGTCCGGTCATGCTGCTTTAATCCAGACTGTGCGCGGCACTGGCTATCGTTTTTCTCCACAGGTGTAGCGGCGTGAACGCATTTTTTTGGCGATGTCTCAAAGGATTTTCCCTCCTCGCCGCAGTTTCCATCATTGTTGCGTGGGCCACCGAGAACGAATATGGGTTAGTGGTGCTGAGCACGGGCTTACTGTTATGGCTATTGTTCCATTTGTGGCATCTACGGGCGTTGTTGCAGTGGCTACATGACCCTCAGCCGGACAAAATTCCCGATGGTTATGGAAATTGGGATCAAGTTTTCTCGTTGTTATATCGCCAAAGCCGGCAACAGAGCTTGTCGCAAAAAAAACTGGCTAATGTATTAGAGCGCTTTATCAATGCGGGTGAGGCGATGCCCGATGGCGTGGTGGTGCTGGATGAACTGGATCGGATCGAATGGTTTAATCCGATGGCGGTCGAACATTTCTCACTCAATCGCAAACAGGATATTGGTTCACAGGATATTGGTTCACAAATTGCCAATCTTGTTCGACAACCGGGCTTTCATGCTTATCTCACCGAACAGCAATACAGCCAACCACAAATCCTGCGTCAAATGCGTTCAGGTGGTGAGTTGGTGTTGTCCGTGCAGTTAGTTCCCTTCGATTCCACCCGTAAATTGCTGTTATCAAGAGACATTACTCAATTAGAGCGGGTGCAAACCGTTCACCGCGATTTTGTCGCCAATGTTTCCCACGAATTGCGTACCCCACTGACAGTGGTAGGTGGGTTCTTAGAAACCCTGTCTGATATGCCTGATGTCGATAGCCAGACCTTGCGTCAATTTTTGCCGATGATGATGGAGCAGGCAAAACGTATGCAAAATTTGGTGGAAGACTTGCTGACGCTATCACGCTTAGAAAGCAACCCGATTTCATCGGCGCATGATGTGGTGGAAATGGAAGATATGCTGCGTACGTTGCTGATCGAAGCCGAAGGGCTATCACAAGGCCGGCATCAGGTGGTACTGGCTGAAGTAGCGCCAATAAATCTCTCTGGCGAGACATCGGAATTGCATAGTGCATTTGGCAATTTGGTTTCCAATGCCGTGCGCTATACCCCCGAGGGCGGCACGATTACCTTGCGCTGGCGCATCGCTGGCAAAGGTACCGATCATGAACGGGCCGTTTTCAGTGTGACCGATACCGGCATTGGTGTGGCGCGTGAACATATCCCGCGCTTAACCGAGCGTTTTTATCGTGTCGATCGTGGTCGTTCGCGTGGTACCGGTGGCACTGGCCTTGGTCTTGCCATCGTGAAACATGTATTGGCGCGGCACCATGCGCGGTTAGAAGTGGACAGTGAATTAGAGCGCGGCAGCACATTCAGTGTGGTATTCCCAAGCGATCGTCTAATCTCTGTTGAAGACAGTGAGCATTGAGGCAATGGCCCAGCCGCGCTAGGATGTGGGCTGGATACAACAAAACAAAAAATCGATGGAGTAGCTATTGTGAACTCTCGCTTACAAGCAGTCCGTGCATTTGGACAAGGGATTTGGCTCGATAATTTATCGCGCGAGTTGTGGCAGTCGGGTGCATTAAAACAGTGGATTGAACAAGATGGAATTGCGGGGGTCACTTCCAACCCTGCTATTTTTCACAAGGCAATTGCCAACGATGCCCTTTATCAAAATGATTTAGCTGCGTTGAAAGCCGACCCTAATTTGTCAGCAGAAGCGCGTTATGAAGCATTGGTCTTGCCAGATATTCAAGCGACTTGCGATATTTTGTTGCCTCGCTATCGCGAAACACACGGGGAAGAGGGCTATGTCAGCCTCGAAGTGTCACCGGCTTTAGCCCATGATGTCGAAGGTACATTGGCTGCTGCCCGCCGCTTGTGGCAGGCGATTGAGCGGCCAAATGCCATGATTAAAATTCCTGCTACTGCTGCTGGTATTGCTGCCCTGCGGCATTTAATCCGCGAAGGTATCAATGTCAACATCACCTTATTGTTCTCGGCCGCACAAGTTGAAGCAACATGGGATGCGTATGTGCAAGGGTTAAATGAGCGTGAGCAAGACGGTCATGCCTTGCATCAAGTCAAAGCGGTGGCCAGTTTCTTCTTATCCCGTATTGATAGCCGTCTCGACCCTCGCCTACCGGCTGAATTACAGGGTAAAACTGCGCTGGCCTTAGCGCGCTCGGTATATCAGCGTTATCGTGAGCGTTTTCATGGAATGGAATTTGCGGCATTGAAAGCGCAAGGGGCGCGTCCGCAATATCTGTTATGGGCCAGCACTGGCACGAAAAATCCGGCTTATTCTGATGTGTTATATGTGGAGCAGTTGATTGGTGCTGAAACCATTAACACGGTGCCGGATGCCACTTTGTTGGCGTTCCGTGACCACGGCCAAGCCGCCGCCACCCTCGACAGTGACCGTAGCGGCAGCCAACAACAACTCGCCGCCCTCGCTGCACTTGGTATCGACCTCGATCAAGAAGGCGAAATCCTACAACAAGAAGGCCTCGTTTTATTTGAACACGCTTTCGCTGCTTTATTGGCGTTGACGGCAGTGGAATAGGCCATTCTGCGAATTAAGGTATCTAAAGGGCGAACCGATGTGTTCGCCCTTTTTGTGTCTATGTGTAATGGTCTAATGTCCGTGGACGGTGCTTAGATGAATAGTAATGACACAAGGTATTTGACACGAATTTCAAGCTACAGATGGCGAAGGAACAAGGCTTGAGCGTGATGCAAGTGTGTAAGGAAATGCAGTTGGGTGAGACGGCAGTTCGTTGTTGAACCAAACAATTTGAAGGCGAAGCGGTGTTTTACCGTATTTTTACCGTGTAAAAATCTATATTCCGCGCAACTGGCGATATTTGTTCAGTTTCATCACCTGCCGTTTGACGGTGCTAGTCTGTCTCATCACACGCGCAGTTGTAGGGCATAGTAGTTTTGCTACGTCGTGAATTCGCCGACAGGTATCCAGTAAATCAAGATGAAAAATTGGTTCATGATGGGCAACGCGATTTCTGAGCTGTCGTAACTTTTCCAACTGTTGATTGAATGTTGCCCGTTTTGGAGCCTTATTTGGGCTAAAAGCCTTATGCAAACAAGGAACCCAAAGCGTATGTTCTAGCTTCGAGTCGGTAAGTCTCAACCAGAATCCAAAGGTTAACTCTGCGATGATTTTGCCAGGCGGCAGTGGTATCCCCTTAGGCCAGTGCTTCTCGGCATTTCTCTGTGCTTTCAACAGAATACGGCGCGTCATCTCATTCAATAGGTTCAAGAATTGAGTGTTGTTGAACCAACTAATGCCGTATTGGTTTGTCAACTCGCGATCAAACCTGTTGCGCATGGCAATCTCGATATAGTGCAGGTCGGTCATTACCGCCGCACTTACTTTAGCATTCAATACATAAAGGCGTAGAGCCTGCTGTAAGTTGTTTCTTGTTACTCGCAGGTACTTACCCAAGCGGGATCTGGTGAGAGTATCTTCTGCCTTAGACAGACTAGCCGCATCTAGCATCGGTAGCTTTGTATTCGTCACCCAGTATTCTCCACTTGTTGTTTTTGCTCGTACTTGCTCAAAAAAGAGGGATAAGATAGGATTGTGTCAAAGCAAGCCCCCGGTGTGACCTCTGCGAAAGCATGCCCCCGGGGGCAAACTTTTTTCTAAAGGGTATTTTTATCCCACGCGTCGTAAAACCTCGCCGTTCATGGCGTGGATATCTGTAATAGTCAAATTTTTTCGGACAGAGAGATAGATTGTTTGTTTGCCGTGTTCTGTTCGTAAACAGCTGGTGGCAAATTCTGGTGGTGCTGGGGTCGGAGGTTAACTTGGCAGCAACTTTAGGCGTGACACTCAAACTTTAGGCGTGACACTCAGAATGAGGCGATTTAAAATTTTGAATTATTTATTTTGCCAAGAGAAACACCATGAACTTTCCTTCTTCATGGCCACAGGGATGTCCTCCAGACGATGCTGAAGCGGCTGATGGTCAATTGTTTCGTGTTGCGAAAAGCTATCCTCCCACTGCAGAAGATTTCATGTCGCATGAGGAACTGGGCAAAAAATCGACTGGCCCACAGTGCCTGCGAGTTGGTTTGTCTCTTTTTCGTACATTGGATGATGCCGAACACCTGACCCAGCTCTTTCCGAAATTGGGCCAATATGTGATGCGCGGTCAACTGCAGCCATGCCATGGTGTTCTCAAGCTGACGCCGAGTAATCGGCATCCCACTCATACCACTTGGTGGCCCTACGAGGGTGTTGACCGTGCCGAACCATTTTCTCTGGCCGTGAGCCCCTGAGGTACTGAATATGGACTGGCAAATTAATGCACCTGAGTTTGGCATCGAACCTTTCGTTGGTGTTCAACTTAATGAAATTCTGTATGAATTCGATGGCCCCAGAATTTTCACGGCGACCAGCTTATTTGGGACGTTGCTCTACTTCCTCGCTGAAGAGGATGATGGAATTTCACGATTCATTGTTGTGCCAACGAATGCGCAGATCGTCGAACGCCTAAAGAGTGGCATTTTATCTGTTTGGGATGCATTGAATCAGCCCTGGATTTGGGTGGTAGATATCTCCTTCAACGGAATACCTCAAAAAAGCTGGCGCTGTACCTTGGCTGACGTTCCAGCTGATGTTCTGCCAAAGTCTGGCGTTATGCTCTGGTCTCACTTGGAGCCCGTTTTTGCTTTGCGAGCAATCGGTGAAGGATTGTCAGAAGGCAATGTTCCGGCCAGTGTGATCCGCCAAGTCATTGACGGTGCAACGACTGCGCTTAAGAAAATCGCCAGCCGAGTGTTTGAGAAAGGTCGCCCGCAAGGTCGGAAGGCCAACTTCATTCGACAATTCTATGACTTACCGGCACAGGGGTTTGCTTACAACAGCTTTGAGGTCGCATTTAAACTTCCAGATCTCAAGCAGCTCAAGTTGCCTGATGGTGGCTCTGCTGATGATCTCAGTGAGGCATTCGAAGAAATTGGCAACCAGCTACAGCAGGCGATTGAATGGGCACTCAAAACAACATTAGATTCTGCTGACACCAGCGAAATTGATCTTGAACTCCTAGAAGCCCTTGAGAAGCTGGTTCCAAGACAAACTGGTATTGTTGAGTCGGTTGAATTACGTGGACGTATTTTCAAGAACGCTCATAAACGCTACCCCCTAACCCGTGAGTCATCGAAACGTGTCAGCAATGCGCTTAGAAACGCTCGCTCGACCCAAGAACGGATTTGCCAAATTTCTGGCCTGATTCCTGAGGTGGACAAAGACAATTTCACGTTCACATTGCGTGGCACAGATGATGGCAGTGAACATTTCTGCTCTTTTCCTCCTGAGCTCATTGACGAAGTGCTATTGGCTTTTAATACCGACAAGCGTGTCACGGTAAGTGGCCGTGAAACTTTGGGTAACGGCAACATCGAAGTATCTATTATTTTATAATCATAAAATAAATCCATTTAATCTAATTGGTGTATGTGTGGTAACCTAGTGCCAGTTCGTCTCAACCTGCCCTAATCCTGACATACGGGGTACAATGCGCGACCTTATCTGTTGGTCTGTCTTATCCCCATGTCGGATTCCTCCCCTCCTCAAAGTCTGGCTTTATATCGCCGCCTACTTGGTTACCTCAAAGACTACTGGAAAATCTTCCTGCTCTCGCTCATCGCTATGTCGGTGGCGGCGAGTACCGAGCCTTTATTTGCACGTTTGATGAAACCGCTGATTGATGGTGGATTTGTCGAGCGTGATCCACAGGCTATGTTGTGGACACCGTTAGCGATTGTTGGATTGTTCTTATTGCGTGGTGTGGCGAGTTATATCAATGACACCACCACCACCTATCTCGCCGGCCATCTCGTGAGGCGGCTGCGGGCAGAAATGTTTAGCAAATTGATGAGTTTGCCGGTCAGCTTTTACGACGACAACGCCTCTGGGCGAGTGATTTCGCGGGTGACCAATGATGTCAACCAAGTCACCGATGCCGGTTTTAACGTCATCACGGTGGTGGTGAAAGATGGGGTGACGATTTTTGGTTTACTGATTCTGCTGTTTTGGACCGACTGGCAATTAACCCTAATTTGTTTGGTGATGATTCCGGTGGTGGCGGTGAGTTTGCGCTTGGTCAGTAAACGCCTGCGGCAATTAACACGGCAAAACCAGCGGCAAATTGGCGAGATGACTCAAGTGTTGGGCGAAGTGGTGGACTGTCAGCGCGTGGTGAAAGTGTACGGCGGACAGGCCCATGAAACCCAACGCTTTATGCAGGCGGCTGAAGGATTACGGCAAAACCAAATTAAGCAAACCTCGATTGGCTCAATGAACACTGGCATCACCCAGTTGGTGGTCTCCATTGCTTTGGCGGTGATTATCTACTTTGCCAGTGTCCGCGCCCAAAGTGGCAACTTCACCGCCGGCGATTTTATGAGTTTCTTGGCGGCGATGATTATGTTGTTTGCCCCAATTAAACGCATCACTGGGGTCAATCAATCGTTACAACGTGGCTTGGCGGCGGCCGAAAGCGTCTTTCACTTCTTGGACATTGAACCTGAGCCGGATACAGGTAAGACACAACTTGAACGGGCACGGGGTGAAATTCAGTTTGCCGAGGTTAGCTTTGCCTATCCAAATAGTGAACGCAGCGCATTACAACAGATTGATTTAACCATCGCTGCCGGAGAAACAGTGGCGCTGGTGGGGAGCTCTGGCAGTGGTAAAACCACGTTGGTGAATCTGCTGCCGCGTTTTTATGCTCCAAGCCAAGGGCAAATTTTATTAGATGGTCTGGCACTGGATACCCTGACCTTGGCTAGCCTGCGGCAACAAATTGCCCTTGTCAGCCAAGACATTGCTTTGTTTAACGACACGGTGGCAGCGAATATTGCCTATGGCTGTGTGGTGCCGCCGTCACCAGAACAATTGCGCGCTGCCGCTAAAGCCGCCAATGCCCTTGAATTTATCGAAGCCATGCCACAGGGGTTTGAGACTTTGATTGGCGAAAAAGGCGTGCGCTTATCCGGTGGTCAGCGCCAGCGGTTGGCGATTGCTCGTGCCATCTTGAAAGATGCGCCTATCTTATTACTCGATGAAGCAACCAGCGCACTCGATACCCAGTCCGAACGCTTAGTCCAAACCGCATTAGATAACCTGATGCAACAGCGCACCACGCTGGTGGTGGCACACCGCTTATCCACCATTGAAAATGCTGATCGGATTGTGGTGATGCATCAAGGGCGGATTGCCGAAATCGGTACCCACACCGAACTGTTAGCCCGTGGTGGGATGTATGCCACGCTACATCGCTTGCAATTTAAGGAGGCCGCCCATGACTAAAACGACATGGACTATTTTGCACACAGAATGGTCAGATGGTTGGGGCGGACAAGAACGGCGCATTGTGTCCGAAATGGCAGGAATGGCGGCGCGTGGTCATCGCATGATTTTGGCAACACGACCACAGGCACAGATTGTTGCCCATGCACAGGCTGCAGGGGTGGAAGTGATCACACTGCCCTTTCAAGGGAAATTTGAACTGGCGACAATTCGGCCGCTGATGGCTTTGATTCGCCAGCAGCAGGTTGATATTGTGAATACCCACAGTGGTAAAGATAGCTGGTCGGGTGGTTTGGCGGCGTGGCGGGCTGGGTGTTGTTTAGTGCGCACTCGCCATCTCAATATTCCCTTGCGCCGGAGTTGGCACAATTTTATCCACCGCTTGCCGGCGGCTATCGTCACCTGCGGTGACACCATGCGGCAACAACTGATAAGCAATGGTTTTCCGCCGGCCCAATTAGTCAATATTCCAACTGGGATTGATTTCACCGCCTTCCAGCCGCGCCGCACGCGAGCCGAAGTGCGGGCAGCGTTGGGGGTGAGTGAGACAGCGCCGGTTGTGTTAATGACCGGTGTGATCCGTGCAGTGAAGCGCCATGAAATTGCACTGCGTGCTTTTGCCCAAGTGCTGGCGCGTTATCCACAGGCGATGTTGTTATTGGCTGGTGATGGCCCGATGCGCCGTGATATGGAAGCCTTGGTGCAGCAATTGGGATTGGGACAACAGGTGCGCTTTTTAGGTCATCGTGAAGATGTTCCCGATATTATGGCGGCGGCGGACTATGCGCTCTTGACCTCGCGCTCCGAAGGTGTACCACAGGCGGTGACACAGGGCTTGGGGCTGGGATTGCCAACGGTTGCCACTGCCGTGGGTGGGGTACCTGAACTGATCCAACATGAGCGCACCGGTTTATTGGCGACCCCCGAAGATGAAAACGCTGTGGCAGAACAGCTGTTGCGTTTACTGGCCGACCCTGCTTGGGCCCGCGAACTCGGGCGCGCCGGTCAACAGCATGTGTTACAAGAATTCAGCCTAACGGCGATGTTAGATAAAACCGAAGCCTTATACGCGCGCTTATTGGCGCAGAGGAAATCACGATGAGTGCAAAAGCGCTACCCGTGTTGATGTATCACCATGTCAGCCCTGAGCCGGGATTAGTCACGATCTCGCCGCAACATTTTCGGGCCCAAATGCATGCCGTGGCGCGTGCTGGTTATCAAAGCGTTACCGCCCAACAACTGCAACAATTTTTAGCCGGTGGCAAGCTACCTGCCAAGTCAGTGCTGATTACTTTTGATGATGGCTATTTAGATAATTGGGTCTATGCCCATCCGGTACTGAAAGAGACCGGCCTCTCTGCCACGTTGTTTACCATCACGGGTTGGATTGGTGATGGCCCGATGCGGCCTTATGCCGGCCAACAAGCCGATCTTCCCTCCACACCATCTCATAAAGTTTGTATGAACGCAGTGCGTGAACAGCGTCATGATGATGTGATGATGCGTTGGAGCGAAATTGAGGCGGCGCAACGGGCTGGGACATTTGAGTTTCATAGCCACACCCACACTCATACTCGCTGGGACAAATTATTTCCGGTGGTGGCCGAACGGCGGCAGCGTTTAGCTGAAGATTTGGCCCTGTCGCGTGAGACATTGAATGCCCGTTTGGGGTCTGTCTCGCGTCATCTGTGTTGGCCGCAGGGCTATTTTGATACGGACTATCTTGCCGAAGCGCAAGCCGCTGGTTTCGACCATCTCTACACCACCCAACCCGGCACTGTCTTGCCGCAGGGCGATTCCCTACGATTGCCCCGAATCGTGACTAAAGATAAGCCGGCACGCTGGTTATTAAACCGTTTATGGCTCTATCGTTCGCCAACCTTGAGCCGTTTATATAGCCAACGTAAGAGGGTGTCGGTCTGATGCGTTGGCGTGAGCAATGGCTCTACCACTGGTTGCGGTGGCGAGCACGGCATGATGTTACGACACCGCCGGCGGCAGAATTGGGGACTACGGCGATTGGTCGAATCTTGGTGTTATCAAATACGGCGATTGGCGACACCTTGATGTCTTTGCCAGCCTTACACAGCCTACGCCAAGCGTATCCACAGGCGGAAATTTGCCTGTTGGTGAATCCACCCTACCAAGCTTTGTTCTCGGTGTTAGTGCCTTCGCTGGTCAATCAAGTGGCGGCTTATGATGGGCGCTGGCGTGATTTTCGTCGTCAAGTCCGACACTGGCAGACATGGCGCCCTGATCTGGTGGCGATTCTGCATAGCAATGAACCGCAGGCCACACCACTGGCGTATCTGTCTGGCGCCCGCTGGCGCTTTAAATTACCGAATACCAGTCGTTTCCGTTTTTTACTGTCTAACCGCGAGCCAGTATTAGATTGGGATGCCTTCGAGCATGGCATTCAACAACGCATGGCGGTGGCGCAATTAGCTGGTGGAGTGCCCGTTCCTGCGCGAATGGATTTGCCGTTACATCCGGACAGTGCCGCAGCAGTCAACACGCTCTTGCAACACTATGGGCTGCCGGCAACGGCAACACTGATTGGTTTTCAGCCGGGCGCTTCGACAACCAGCCGCCGGTGGCCGATTTCACGGCATATCGCGGTGGCGAAAGCCTTGTTACAGCAACGGCCAGAGGTGTGGATTGCCATCACGGGTTCACCGGCAGAACGTGGCTTGGCCGAGGCGATTGTGGCTGGGGTGGCCGACTCGCGGGTGTTCTCTACCGCCGGTGCTTTGCCACTGCAACATCTACCGACTTTGGTGCAACGAATGAAGGTGTTGTTAACGCCTGATACCGGCATCATGCATCTTGCGGTTGCGGTGGGGACACCGGTAGTCGCCTTGTTTGCGGTCTCAGATTGGCGGCGCAGTGGGCCGTATCAAGATTTAACCAAACATCAGGTGATCCAAAAATGGCGCACCTGTCAGCCCTGTTTATCCAAGCGTTGCCCCCATCCTGAGCCGATGTGTATGGATTTAATCGCAGAACAGGACGTGTTGCAGGCCTTACACAAGGCGCTGCCACCCTCGTTGGAGCGCAGTTAATGGCGGCAGCAACACATAAAATTCTTGTGCTCGATACGGGTAAGGAATGGGGCGGCGGTACCAATAGTTTGTTAGAACTGATTAAACGTCTCGACCGTTCACGCTTTACCCTACATGCCCTGTTTTATCACAATTATCGCCAAGGACAGGGCGACACCATCCAACAGGTGTTACAACAGTGGCAAGTGCCTTGCACCATTTTGCCGCCGCTGCCGCAACCGCTATGGGCGAAATTGGGCAAAGAAATCAGCCGTGGTTTGTTAACGCCCTTCAAAAAACAGCGGCAACAAGCGGTGGCGGCGATTGAAAATCGCTGGCGCATCCAACCCCGTGCCCAACAGATTGCGGCCCAACTCCGGCAAGGGGACTTTGCTGCCCTTTATATGAACAATCAGCCGGAGTCTAATTTAGAAGGCTATTTTGCTGCTCGTCTGGCAGGTTGTGCCGTGATTCAACATTGTCGAACACGTCCGATGCTGTCTCCTGCCGCGATTCATGCGGCGAATCATGCTGATGCGATGATTGCAGTTTCGCCCAGTGTGGCAACCCATCTACAGCAATGCGGGGTGCAGGATGTCCCGATGCATGTGGTGATGAACGGGATTGATGTGCAACAGATTCCCCCTGCCTATCAAACGGCTCGCGCTGCATTGGGTTTGCCACGGGATTTGCCACTTACGGTGACGGTAGCATCGCTGCTGCCTCGAAAAGGGGTGGCAGAGTTGATTCAGGCATTGGCTCTGGTTCCTGATATGGCGCTGGCGGTGGTTGGAGATGGCCCACAAAAATCAGAATTACAACTGCTGGCAAAACGCAGCGGTGTCGCGGAACGGGTGTTATGGGTCGGTTTTTCAGCCACACCACTGCAGTGGATGGCGGCGGCTGATATCGTTGCCCTCGCCAGCGCCAGCGAAGGATTGCCACGGGTATTGCTCGAAGCGATGTTATGCGCCCGTCCGGTATTGGCATCAGCAGTCAGTGGTTCGCGTGATGTGGTGGTAGATGGCGAAACTGGTTTGTTATTTCCCTATCAAGATACTGCTGCACTGGCCCAAGCATGGCAACGCTTGGCAGACGATTACCGCTTGCGCCAACAATTGGGGCAGGCCGGCGCGGCGCGGGTACGACAACAATTTTCGATTGAACAATATGTGCAGGGTGTGGAGCAGGTGTTCGATTCGGCGTTGGGACAAACAACATGATGTATTTGATTTTGGCGTGGTTATGGTGGCCGCTGTGTCAGTGGTGGACGCAACGCCGCCGCGCTACCCCGCCGCAAAAAATCTTGCTGCTACAAACTGCCAAAATTGGCGATATGGTGTGTACGCTGCCGTTAATCGGCGCGTTAGCTGAGGCTGGTAAGGACATTACGGTTTGGCATGCCGCCATGAACACGCCGTTATTACAACACGACCCCCGCATTCAACAACGACAGATACGCTCACCTGCCGAGTGGCAAGGGTGGCGCGGTAAATGGCAGCTGGTGCGCGCTTTGCGACAACAGCAGTTTGATGCAGTGATTTTAGTCAGCCCGAATTTACCGTGGTTGGTGATTTGTGTATGGGCCATGATTCCTTGGCGGCTAGCGATCACACCCGACCGGCCAAGTCGCTCTATGCGTTGGGCCAGTGGCTTGCTTACCCATCGCCTCACACATCAGGTTGGCACATTGCTATTAGATGAATGGGCACAACTGCTGCATGCGATTGGCTGTCGGGTGCAGCCACCACAACGACAACTCTATCCAGCACCGAATGCCGCATCCCTGTTACCGCCTGCGTTACAACTGGCGCCAAACGTTCCTCATATTGCCTTGGGTATCAGTGCCGCTAATAAGTTAAAAGAATTAGGTGCGCCTTTTTTATTACAGTTAATCCCTGCCTTACAACAGCGATATCACGCTCATATTGTGTTAATCGGCAGCGCAGCAGATCAGCCATTGGCACAACAGTTATTACAACAACTGCCCTCCTCCGCTGGTGTGATAGATAGCACGGGCACGGTGGGGCTAGATGTATTACCGGCACTGTTACAGCAATGCCGCGTCTATGTCGGGGTTGATTCAGGGATTACCTATTTGGCAGATGCGCTAGCGGTGCCGGTGGTGTCGATTGTTGGTCCAACTGACCCCCGCGAGCAGCGTCCACTAGGGCCAAAAGCCCGCTTTGTGATCGAACGGCCAGCGTGTTATCCCTGTGCTTTTGTCCATCATACCCCCCATCGCTGTCATACCGGCAGCCTTGCCTGTATTCGCCAAGTCACCGTAGAAAAGGTGGTCGTTACTGTTGGTGAGGTGTGGTCATGATTCGCGACAGATTGCCAAGTTTGCTGTCGTTTGGCCTACTGACTTTGCTGTTGGTGTGGTTTCTACCGCATACCAGTGGCCTACGTTATGGCCTCGTTGTGCTGCTGTTAGCAGGGGCAGTGGCAGTGCCGGGGGTGAGACATACCCTCCGCCGCTTGTGGTATTTCCCACCGGTTTGGGGACTGATTTTGCTGTCTTTGTGGTTGTTGTTGCAGCTGTTTTGGGCGTGGTATCCCCTTGAGACCCTAGAAGAACTCAAGGGGCAATGGCTAAAAGGTGGGGTCATTTTATTGACTGGTGCGGCAGTCGCCGCCGCGTTGCAGCAGCGAGGGGCGCAGGGTTTTCCTGCTTTGCGCCGTCTTAGCGAGGGCTTGACGCTGATTATGTTGTTGCAACTCGCCGACTATATGCGGCTGTGGTGGACGCAAGGCATTTTGCCGCGTGATGCTGTCGGGTTGTTTGGCTTTAAGACCGAATTGTCTTATCTCGCCAACTTATTATTTGCCATGTGTTTGGCCGAGGGGTTTTCCCGATTATGTCAGCTGCGCTCGGTGTTGCCGGTGTCGCGATTACAGTTGGCGATTTCTACTTTAGCTGCCATTACCCTATTGGTGGTGGCCGGTGCGCGCAATGGCATGATTGGCATGGCGTTGTTGTTGATCTCAACGGCGGTGTTGGCCTTGTTCGTTTTGCCGCCAGCCATTCGGCAACGGGTAAAATTGTGGCCGTTGTTGGTGATTTTGGCCGTACCGTTGATTGGTTTCTTGTCGTGGAAGCTAGACCCACGTTGGCAGCGTTTGGCTGAAACACTGCCTTATGCTGTCAACTCCGCCGCACATCCCAGCTGGCTAGACAGTGAACGCTATCCTTGGCCGCGTCTAGCGGATGGCAATCTTGTTGAAATCTCTGCCTATGAACGGGTGGCTTTTTTAACCGAAGGCTTGCGTTTAAGCTGGCAATATCCGGAAGGTATCGGTTTCACCCGTAAGGCGTTTTCTCATGCGGTTGAAGCTAAATTTGGTCTGCCATCACGCCATGCCCACAGTGGTATGGTGGAATGGTTGTTGGCAATGGGCTGGCTTGGATTTGCGTTGTGGTGTGCGGTGTTGTTGTGGTTAATCCAGCGTGGTTTTCACTTGTTATTGCGCCGTGGCAGTGGTTTGGGCTTGTTATTGGTTTGTGTGGTCAGTGGTTTTGCCAGCCGGATGGTGATTGAAAATATCACCCGTGATTTAACGTTTGAATGGTTTATGTTGCAGCTGGGTATTTTGTGGATTTGTGTGCTGCATGAAGAACAAAAAACCTCTTTTTAGTAAAATTGCATTGGTTTTCGATTTTAGGAATACAAAATAATGGTGACCATTCCGCGTAAAGTGTCAGTGATCGGTTTAGGGTATGTGGGTTTGCCCGTAGCAGTGGCCTTTGGTCGCCATGCGCCGGTAATTGGTTTTGATATCAATGTATTGCGATTAGAAGAACTCACCGCTGGTTATGACCGCACTGGTGAAGTGACGGCGGCGGATTTGGCAGCGGCGGATGTCACTTATACCAACGACTATGCCGTGTTAGCCCAAGCTGATTTTCATATTGTGGCAGTACCTACGCCGGTGGATGATGCTCATCAACCGGATCTGACCCCAGTTGAAAAAGCCTCCGAGTCGGTCGCTCGCGCATTAAAACGCGGTGATATTGTGGTGTATGAATCGACTGTTTACCCTGGGGTAACAGAAGAAATTTGTGTCCCGATTTTAGAGCGTTTGTCTGGCCTACGCTGTGGGGAAGACTTCACCGTTGGCTATAGCCCAGAGCGAATTAACCCCGGTGATAAAGAACACACTTTTACCAAAATCCGTAAAGTGGTGTCGGGGCAAGATGCTGCAACCTTAGAGGTGGTGGCGGCGGTGTATGGTGCGGTTGTGGAAGCCGGTGTATTCAAAGCCAGCAGTATTAAAGTCGCTGAAGCAGCGAAAGTGATTGAAAACACGCAGCGTGATTTGAATATCGCTTTGATGAATGAATTGGCGCTGTTGTTTGAAAAAATGGGGATTGATACCCTCGATGTGCTGCAAGCCGCTGGGACAAAATGGAATTTCTTGCCATTTAAGCCGGGTTTGGTTGGCGGGCATTGTATTGGTGTCGATCCTTATTATCTGACTTATAAAGCAGAACAACTCGGTTATAGCCCACAGGTGATTTTAGCTGGCCGCCGGATTAACGATGGCATGGGGCGTTTTATTGCGCAGCGTACGATTAAAGAGATGATTCATGCTGGCGTTAATATCCTCGGCAGTCGGGTCACGGTATTAGGGTTGACCTTTAAGGAAAATTGCCCCGATTTGCGTAATTCACGGGTGATTGATGTAATTCAAGAATTGCGTGAATTTGGTATTGAAGTGCAAGTCTGCGACCCACAGGCGGATGTGGCGGAAGCCTTAGAAGAATATGGCATTCAATTGGTGCCGTTTGTTGAATTGAAACCTGCTGACGGTGTGATCGTCACCGTTGCGCATCAACAATTTGCCTCGCTCAGCATCACCGACTACCAAAGCCTATTGCGCAGCTCACCGCCGGTGTTGATTGATGTAAAAGGTATTATCAACCGCGATGCTGCCCTCGCTGCAGGAATGCGTTTTTGGCGGCTTTAATTGGATTTCAAGAGATCAAGAGTTGTTGGTTGGGATTCTCTGGTTGTGATTGCCTTCTATACTGTTGCATATCACTTTTTAAAATTAGAGAGGTAAAAAATGGTGATGCTACATGTAAATCAACAGGCTCAAAAACAACGCCATGTTTTAAGAATGGCCGGATTACGACCAGTGCAAATTTGGGTGCCAGATACCCGCCGTCCTAATTTTGCAGAGGAATGTCGCCGGCAATGTTTGCTTGTGTCTCAAGCTGATCATGTTGATACGGCGATTGAGCAACTGATGGATGATGTGTTAGCTGATTTGGACGGTTGGGAAGACTAATGCGAGGGGATCTGGTTCTGTATTTCTAGGCATTGCTAAATGACATCCTCTGCTCGAAACCCAAGGCCAACCACACAATGCGTTATCATTACCGATTCGCGCAACAGGGTGAATCGGTATGACAGCCTTCCAACAATTACAACAACAGCTACAACAACACCCCCGCCATTGGTTAGTGACCGGATGTGCAGGGTTTATTGGTAGCAATCTTTTAGAAGCCTTACTGCGGCTAGGACAGCGCGTCACAGGGCTAGATAACTTCTCCACCGGCTATCAAGCCAACCTCGATGAAGTACGTACGCTGGTTGGCGAAGCTGCATGGGCCAATTTTCATTTCATCGAAGGCGATATCCGCCATCCTGAAACCTGCCAACAAGCTGTCAACGAGGTGGACTACATCCTGCATCAGGCGGCATTAGGCAGTGTGCCGCGCTCATTGGCCGACCCTTGGAACAGCCACGATAGCAACGTCAATGGCTTTTTACAGTTATTAATTGCTGCCCGCGATGCGGGAGTCAAACGCTTTGTCTATGCTGCCTCAAGCTCAACGTATGGTGATCACCCTGCCTTGCCAAAAATAGAAGATCGCATTGGCAAACCCTTATCGCCCTACGCCGTGACCAAATATATTGGTGAACTCTACGCCGATGTTTTTGCTCGCAGCTATGGTGTGTCCGCCGTTGGACTGCGTTATTTCAATGTTTTTGGCCCTCGCCAAAATCCACTCGGTGCCTATGCCGCAGTGATGCCGCAATGGTTTGGCGCTTTGTTGAAACATGAGCCGGTGTATATCAACGGCGATGGATACACCAGCCGTGATTTTTGTTTTATCGCCAATGCCATTCAGGCCAACTTATTAGCCGCTACCGCCCCCTTAGAGAAAAACCATGAAGTATTTAATGTTGCCGTTGGCGAACGCACCGATTTAAACCAGCTCTATCGTTGGATTCGTGATGCTGTTGCTGTCGCCGATCCTTCTGTGCAGGAAATTGAACCGATCTATCGCGATTTCCGTCCGGGGGATGTACAACATTCGCTGGCTGATATTTCAAAAGCCAATCAGTTACTGGGCTATCAACCTACCCACCGCGTCCCCGATGGCCTTGCTGTCGCTGCACCGTGGTACATCCAATATTGGCGCGATCAGCGTTAGGCAGAAGCAATGGAAAAAATACTGATTATCCGGATTATCCGGCGCGATAACATTGGCGATTTGATTTTAACCACGCCCTTATTGACCGCCCTACGCCAACGCTGGCCACAGGCACGGCTGGATGCCTTAGTGAATAGCTATAACGCGCCTGTCTTGGCACGCCATCCTGCACTGAACCATGTCTATTGCTATACCAAAGGCAAACACCGCCTAGCTGGGCAATCGTTATGGGGTGCGTATTGGGGCAAGGTGCAATTATTGTGGCAGCTGCGGCAAGTTGGTTACGATGCCGTTGTTTTAGCGCAATCGGGCTATGCCGGCCGTGCCCTTGGCTTGGCGCATTGGATTGCCCCTGGTAAAACCCTCGGCTTTGCCGGTGCACAACCCGATCGCCGGTTGACCACCGCCCTTCCTGTGCCGACCGAACCTTGCCATCATGTCGAAGCGTTATGGCCTCTGGCACAGGCGTTGGGGGTGGCTACCCCACCGGATAAAACCACGCTCTACCCCGATCCCGCTTTAGTCACCGAATATCAAAAAACCTTGCTTACTGGCTATGACGCAAAACGGCCAGTTGTTGGCGTACACATCAGCGCCCGTAAGCCAAGCCAGCGTTGGCCGGTTAAGCATTTCATCGAGCTGATTACGTCATTGTGTGTTGAACATGAGGTTGCTGTGCATTTATTTTGGTCCCCTGGTAGCAACCAAGATAAGCGCCACCCCGGTGATGATGATAAAGCACGGCAAATTTTAGATGCGGTGAGTGAATTACCTGTCCGTGCTTGCCCAACGCAACATCTAGAGCAGTTATTTGCTGGTTTGGCATTATGTGACAGCGTAATTTGCAGCGATGGCGGCGCGATGCATGTGGCGGCGGCATTGGAGAAACCGATTGTGTGTTTCTTTGGCCAAAGTGATGTAACGCACTGGCGGCCGTGGAAAGTGTCTCATCGGGTGCTACAGGCTTCTTCACATGAGGCGCAGGATATTCCGGTGGCGATGTGTTTATCGGCTTGGCGACAGTTGATGCCGTCTTTGGCTGAGACTGCGGCATAATGGCCGACTTTTTGTTGTGAGCGTGTTGCTGTGCGTCTAACCCATATCAAGCTGGCTGGTTTTAAATCTTTTGTTGACCCTACGACGATTCCGATACCGGGACAACTGGTTGCAGTGGTGGGGCCGAATGGCTGCGGCAAATCGAATGTGATTGATGCGGTGCGCTGGGTGTTGGGCGAGTCTTCGGCCAAACAGCTGCGTGGCGAATCGATGCAGGATGTGATTTTTAATGGCTCTGGCCAACGCAAACCTGCCAGCCGTGCCTCGGTAGAATTGGTGTTTGATAACAGCGAAGGTCGTGCCGCAGGGGCATGGGGCCAGTACGGTGAAATCTCGATTAAACGGGTTTTAACGCGACAAGGCGATTCCAGCTATTGGATTAACCAACAGCAAGTGCGGCGGCGCGATATTGCTGATCTATTTTTAGGCACGGGGGTCGGGACGCGTGGTTATGCGGTGATCGAACAAGGCATGATCTCGCGCATTATCGAAGCCCGCCCAGAAGAATTGCGTGCTTATTTAGAAGAGGCGGCTGGGGTTTCTAAATATAAAGAGCGACGCCGCGAGACTGAACACCGACTGGCAGATACCCGTGATAATTTGGCGCGAGTAGAGGACATTCGCAGCGAATTGCAGCAGCAGATTGATAAATTGCAGCAACAAGCCGCCGTTGCCAGCGAATATCAAACGCTCAGACAAACCCTCAGCGAAAAGCAAAATTTATTGGCCTTGTTGCGTAAACGTGAGGCACAACAACAAGAAGCGCAGGCGCGGACACAATTAGCGCAGCTCGAAACTGAACAAGAAAGCTGGCAAACCCAAATCACCACCTGTGAACAAGGGTTGATTGAGGTGCGTGAAGCGCATTTTGCCGCGAACGATGAATTGGCACAGCAACAGCAACTACTGGCTGAACGCACGGCTGCCCAAGCACGGCTCGAAGAGCAATTGCGTTATCAGCGCGAGATGCAACAACGCTTACACAATGACGCAACCCATCTGGCAAACGAAATTGCCGAGCTAGAACAGCAACAACAGGCCTTGTTGCCCCAGTTGGAAGAGGCACAATGGCAATCCGATTTGGCACAAGAACAGTTAGTGCAAGGGCTAGAGCAAGAAGGTGAAGAAGATGACCACTTGCCACAAGCAGAACAAGCCTTTCAACAACTCGATCAGGCATGGCAACAACAACAACGGCAATATCACGAGGTATTGCGCCAGCGCGATTTAAGTCAACAACGGCAACAGCACTTACAACAGAGCTTGCAACAGCTACAGCAACGCCTGCAACAACTAACACACAGCCAAGACAACAGTGCCTTACAGGAACGACAACAGGCTTGGCAACAAGCAGAAGACCTGCGGCAACACTGTCAACTCGCCTTTGATACCCTCGCCGAGCAGCTGCAGCAGGAAGAAGCGCGTTATCAGCAACAGCAACAACAGCTATCCCAACAACAGCAACAGCTCAAAGTTCAACATGCGGCATGGGTGGCTGCTGAAGCCAAAGCAGAGGCCCTTGCTGCTTTATTGACACAGCCTTCATCACAAGAAGAAGCGGCATGGTTGGCCGAGCAGGGATTGGCACAAGCGCCGGTTTTGCACCAAGCGTTGCAATGTTCACCAACTTGGCAAGTGGCACTCGAGGCCATCTTACAAGCCGCCATCAATGGCCGAATCAGCCCTGTGCATCCGACTTCGGTACCACCGATGGCGCTACGCCTGTTACATCCGGCTGCCACCGCCACGGCGGTCAACACTGTGCCAGCATTGCCGTTACCCTGTTTATTGGATCAAGTGCAACTCACCCACACTGCGGTCTTGCCTTGGTTGCACAGTGTGTTAGCACAGGTATTTTGTGTGGAGAGCTTGGCTGAGGTGTATCAATGGCAGGGACAACTGCGAGATGGCCAGCGGGTGGTCTGTCGTGATGGTCATTGGGCAGATGCCTATGGTGTGCAATTTCATGCAGGCAGTGTCGATAGCAGCGTTTTATATCGACAACAACAATGGCAACAGGCGGAACAAGAAAAACAATTTTTACAACCGCAATGGCAGCAATGCCAAGCCGAGGTGACGGTGAGCGAAGCGGCGTTGCATACCCTCGCTAATGATCTCGTCCAACTGCGGCAGCAATATAAGCAACAACAGACCGCGTTACACCAAGCCGAGTTGGCAGTGCAAAAACAGCAGCACGGTTATGCTTCTTTACAGGCTGAACAACAGCGAGCAGCAGAACAGCAATGGGCATTGCAAGAGCAATATGCGTCGGCGCAAGAAGATTTGCATTATGCTGAGGTGGAGTTGGAAGAACGCGCTACCCAGCTCGAAGAACTGGCCGATTTAAACGAAACCTTGCGTATTCAACGGCTTGATGCAGAAACGGGGTTGCAACTGGCTCGGCAACGACAACGAGAACAAGAAAAAGCTATCCAACAGGCACGGTTTGTGCTGCAACAAGCTGAACAACGTACAGCAGAATTACAACGTCGCCAGCACGATTTACAACAACGCTTACAACAAGCACGCGACCGCCAACAACAGCGCATCAGCGAATCGGCACGTTTTGATGAAGAGGCCCTATTGTGGCAAGTTGAAGAAGCGGTGCTGGCGCGGGAAAACTGTTTACTTGCCGTACAGCAAGTAAGGGATGCGGTGAACGGCTGGCAGGAAAAACTGCGCCAATTAGAACAACAACGGCAACAGGCTGAACAACATCTGGTGCCAATACGCGATAGCATCAGCCAAGCCTTGTTAAAAATTCAAGAGGCGCAATTAGCCATTTTGCGTTTTAGCCAAGAGTTATTTGATGCTGAGGCTGACGAAGAAACGCTGTTGGCGCAATTGCCGGAAAAACAAAAAGCCTCGTCTTTGCAAGCGGAGATCTCACGTTTAGCGGCATCGATTCAACAACTGGGGGCGGTTAACTTGGCGGCGCTGGAAGAATTACAAGCCGCCCAACAACGGCAAACCTATTTGCAAACACAGTCTGATGACTTGCAACAGGCGATGGCATTATTGCACGATGCCATTGCCAAAATTGATGATGAAACTCGCGAGCGGTTACAAGCTACTTTCCAACAGGTAAATGCCTCGATGGCGGAGTTATTCCCGTTGCTGTTTGGCGGTGGTCGGGCAGAGTTGGTGTTGACTGAGGGCGATGTGTTGCAAGCAGGGGTGCAAATTATTGCCCAGCCCCCCGGCAAGAAAAACTCCACCATTCATCTGTTATCGGGTGGAGAAAAGGCGTTGACGGCCATGAGTTTGGTTTTTTCATTGTTCCGCCTGAATCCTGCCCCATTTTGTTTATTGGATGAGGTTGATGCACCATTAGACGATGCCAATACAGGACGTTTTTGCGATTTGGTTAAGATGATGGCAGAGCGAACACAGTTTTTATATATTAGTCATAATCGTTTGACAATGGAAATGGCGAACCAACTCATCGGGGTTACGATGCAAGAACAAGGGGTTAGCCGTGTGGTTGCGGTGGATATTATTGAAGCCTTGCATTTGCGTGAGCAGTGACTTTTATATTTTTTATTTTTTTTGCAAATTGTCAAAGCAGACTGCCGGCTAACGGTGGCAGTCTTGTAAATACCTTAAACAAGGTAACGCGGGAGGTGCTGGCGAATCGACTTAAATCGGTTTGCCAGTTTTAGGTGACAGCGGTTGCGGAAAGGATTCCATGTTTGCTGCCTTATCAATTCGCACACGACTGGTGTTATTGGTCTTGGTGCCGTTATGTGCTGTGCTGGGCTATGCCTCGCATTTAGGGTGGCGTGATTGGCGTGAAGCAAGTGCTTTGTCAGAGTCGGCACAGTTGATCGTATTTGCGGGTCTGGCTGGTGATTTAATGCATACCCTACAGGCCGAGCGTGGACTCTCGGTTGGCCTGCTGTCAGATCCCAAATCGCGCCAGTCTATCGAAACAGCGCGGCCCGTCGCAGAGCAAAGCCGACAAGCTTTGTTACAAGCCAGTCAACAAATCGACTTGCCTCCTGTCTTAGCCGATCGCGTACGCGAACTTGAACAACATTTAGCGGGATTACAAGGGCTGCGGCAACGCTTAGATCAAGGTCAAGCTGCCGAAAAAGAGTTAGTCGAAGGCTTCGCCCGTCCAATTGATGCCTCGTTTGCCATCATCAGCAGCTTAATTCAGATGCAAACCGATGCCGAGTTGGCGCGCGAAACAGCTTCCTTACAAGCGTTATTGTGTGAGAAAGAATTTGCAGGTCGGGAACGTGCCGAGGTCTATGCCGCTTTAAGTCGTGGCATGTTAAATGATGCGGTAAAACGCAATGTGATGGTGCGTGCGGGGCAACAATCGAGTTGCCTAGAAACTTTTGAGCGTTTGGCCACGCCGGTGATGGTCGAAGTTTATCGCGCTATTCGTGCTTCAGATGACTATGCCAATATTCCCAATTTGCGCGAAAAATTGTTGGTCAGTACCGATCCGCTGGCTTTGGTGTCAGCACCACGCTGGTTTGAGTTGGCCTCTTTTCGCATTGACGCGATGAAGGGGATGCAAGACACGCTGTTTTACGCAATGAAAGATGAAGCAGAACGGCGGGCGGCAGCGGCAGCACTGACCTTTAAAATCGCCCTCGGTGTCGCGGTATTGGTGTTAGGGATGGTGTTGTTACTATCCCGTTTTACTTCGAACAGTATTTTGAAACCTGTGCGTAAATTACATCGCACGATGGATCAAATGGGGCAAAGCCTCGACCTCACCGCTCGTACGGGGATTAAAGGCGAACACGAAGTCGCGCAGATGGCACAGGCTTTCGACCGCTTAGTAGAAACCTTTGCTACCGTCTTGCGTGAAGTGAACACCAATGCCCATCAGTTAGGCTCTGCTGCATCGACATTAGCTCAAGGGACGGATACGGCGGCACAAGCGATTGCGGAGCAGACCCATGCCTCGTCAGAAATTGCTACGGCCACCCAACAAATGAGCCAAGCCATGCGGCAAGTCAGCGATGATGCCAGTGCCTCCGAAGGCAATGCTCAACGGGCCTGTCATTTGGCAGATGAAGGGGTTGATGCCATGCAGCAGACGGCGAATGAGATCAGCCTCACCGCAAAAAGTATCACTGTTTCTGCCGAACGGATTGATAGCTTAAATGCACGTTCGCAAGCGGTGGGCCATATTGTCGCCTCGGTGCAAGAGATTGCTGAACAAACCAATTTATTAGCGTTGAATGCCGCTATCGAGGCTGCGCGAGCAGGGGAACAGGGGCGAGGTTTTGCGGTGGTGGCAGATGAAGTGCGTAAACTGGCCGAACGTACCGCCAGCGCCACGCAAGAAATCACCCAGCTACTTGGCGCAATTCGTCAAGATACCAGCTCGGCGGCAACCGATATGCAAACTGCCAGTGAACAGATGGAACATGGTTTGCGTTTATTAGCGAATACCGCACAAACCTTGGCCCACATTCGGCAAGGCGCAGCGAGTACCTTAGAAAAAGCCAGCCGCATTCATCAAACCGTCGCAGAACAAGGGCAAGCTAGCCAAAACATTGCCCACCATGCCGAACACATCGCCAGCCGTGTGCGCGATAGTGCCAGCAACATTGAACAAACCGCAGAAGTCGCCACCGCATTGCAATCGTCAGCGCGTGATCTCACCTCGCTGGTAGAGCGATTCCGCGTCTAAGTACGCAGTATTTTTGCTATCCGTGTTGCGGCGCGCAGGCGTTGCAGTTTTGGTTATAATGGCGGCTTATTCTGAATAAAGCGGGAAGCCTTACGCATGAGCGAATTGCAGATTGCTGTGGCCGTCGTCGGCGTGCTGCTGATTATGCTGGTGGTTGGCTACAATGTATTCCAAGAATGGCGCTATCGCCGCAAAACACGCAATGTCTTTTCGCAAGACCAAAAGACAGATGTGTTAGTGGACTCGCCATTACCCGAAGTGCGGGATGGACGACCCGATCGCTTGGAGCCGATTATTCTGGCAGCGGAGCCTCCATTAAAGACCGTTGCGCCGATCACTGCCCCCACAGCCGAAGAAGTGCCGCCGCCTTTCAAGTTGACGCCGTCGGTTGAGTTGGGTGAACCACCTGAAACCATGACGCCGGTCAGAGAGCGTGCTGCTGAACTGGTGTTCTCTGCTGAAGATGCCCCTTCTCTCGCTGAAACCGATGCCCGACAGCCGGTGAAAGAGGCTGAAACACCTGTCTCACGGATTGAACCAAACTTAACCGCCGCCTCGGCCACGGTTGATGAAATCACCACTGAATCCACACCCCTACAAGCGTCTGCTGCAGCGCCTATCACCGCAACACCTGATGAAGATGACATGATCGAGGTTCACACACCGCCGGTGGCCGAAATTGATATGTTGTCTGATCAACAAGCCATTGTCCGTGCGATGTTGGATCCAAACCTCGACTTTATTGCCGAGGTGCGTTTCTCTGAAATGACCGATTTGCCGACTCTGCCACGCTTTATCGCGCCAAAACGGGTGCAAATTTTGGCCTGCACTGCGGCTGGCCGCTGGCAAGTATATGAACCAAACAGTGATGTTCGTTATCGTGCCCTTGATGTGGGCTTACAAATGGTCGATCGCAATGGGGTGTTGGACGACCGCGAACTCGAAGCGTTTTGTGAACAAATCAGAAGCTTTGCGACCCAATTTGGCGCTGCGGTGCAATTCCCTCAGCCTTCACAACAATTGGCGGCAGCGCGTGATTTAGATCGTTTCTGTGCCGAAATTGATGTGATGATTGGTCTAAACGTCTTTTTGCGGGCGCCGGTGTCGGCCAGCCAAATTATCGAATTTATCGAACGCTTTGGCCTAGAGCTGCATCCTGATGGTCGTTATCACTGCGTGTCCGACTCTGGCAACAGCTTATACAGCTTGGGTGCTTTTGATGAAGAACCGTTAGAAGGCGAAAATGTCGAGGCCCTGACGCTGCTGTTTGATGTCCCTCGGGTTGCCGGTGGTACCGAGGTCTTTGAACGGGCGGTGCAGTTTGCTCGTGAATTGGCCCGTACCTTCAATGGTCATTTGGTGGACGACAACCAGCGAACACTCTCGGAAACCGGCATTGATACCATCTGCCGTCAACTCGACCAAATCTATACCCGTATGGATGATCGGGGCGTTGCCCCTGGCTCTGTCGCCGCCTTACGTCTGTTTGCATAATGTCTGATCTCTTGCCGCAACAGGAGCTGGCCGCTTTGCGTGACCAGCTCCACCGCTATGCCTATCAATACTATGTGTTGGATAACCCAACCATTCCTGACAGTGAATACGACCGCTTATTTCAACGTCTGCTGACGTTAGAGGCGGAATACCCCGAGTTAAAAACCGCTGATTCTCCCTCGATGCGGGTGGGCGGGGCGCCGCTGCCTGAGTTAAAAGCGGTTGAGCACGCCGTTCCCATGTTGTCGTTGAACAATGTTTTTTCTCAAACAGAACTAGATGCCTTTGATGTGCGGGTCAGTACGTTACTGCAAAAACAAGGTATCGCGGTCTCGACATTGACCTACTGTGTTGAACCTAAATTTGATGGTTTGGCGGTCAGTTTGCTCTATCAAAACGGCGTGTTGGTACAAGGAGCAACGCGTGGCGATGGTCAACGTGGCGAAGATGTCACCGAGAATTTACGCACCATTCGTACCTTGCCACTCCGTTTGCCAGCCACAGCACCGACACTGTTGGAGGTGCGTGGCGAAGTATTGATGTTGAAACACGATTTTGCTCGTCTGAATACTGAACAATTGGCACGCGGCCAAAAAACTTTTATCAATCCCCGTAACGCTGCCGCCGGTAGTCTGCGGCAGCTAGATTCAAAAATGACGGCACAACGCCGTCTCAGCTTTTTTGCCTATGGTATTGCCCGCCTAGAGGGCGGTACGATGCCGGAAACTCACGATCAGGCATTACAACAACTGCGTCAGTGGGGCTTTCCCATTTGTGAGCATGTGCAATGTGTTCAAGGTGCCGCCGGGTTGTGGCAAGCCTATCAACAGATTGAACAACAACGCGATAGCCTGCCCTATGAGCTTGATGGGGTGGTGTATAAGGTCAATGATTTTGCCTTACAACAGCAACTGGGCTTTGTCTCACGCGCACCACGCTTTGCGGTGGCGCATAAATTCCCTGCCCAAGAAGCGTTAACCGAAGTCGAAGCGATTGAAATTCAAGTCGGACGAACCGGTGCTTTAACACCAGTGGCGCGGCTAAAACCCGTCTTTGTCGGCGGTGTAACCGTTACCAATGCGACTTTGCACAATGAAGATGAAGTATTGCGCAAAGATGTACGGGTGGGCGATACGGTGATTGTGCGGCGGGCGGGTGATGTGATTCCTGAAGTGGTGGCGGTGGTGCTCGAACGGCGGCCAGAGGCGGCCCAGCAAGACAGTGCACGTTTTCGTCTACCTGCGGTTTGCCCTGTCTGCGGTAGTCATGTGGTGCGCGAAGCACAAGAAGCGATTGCCCGTTGTTCTGGTGGTTTAGTGTGTTCGGCCCAACGCAAACAGGCATTGCTGCATTTTGCTGCTCGCCGTGCCATGGATATTGAAGGTTTGGGCGATAAATTAGTGGATCTACTGGTTGAGAAAGATTGGGTGAGAACGCCGGCAGATCTTTACCAGCTGACTGAAGAACAACTGGCTACGCTACCGCGCATGGCGGAAAAATCAGCGCAAAATCTGTGTGCCGCGATTGCAAAAAGTAAACACACCAGCTTGCCACGCTTTTTATTTGCCTTGGGGATCCGCAATGTGGGTGAGGCGACGGCACGAGATTTAGCCCTGCACTTTACATCGTTGCCGGCGTTGCAAAATGCGACTGTCGATGAGTTATTGCAGGTATCCGATGTTGGGCCGATTGTGGCGCAGTCGGTATGTGATTTCTTTGCAGAATCGCATAACCGAGAGGTGATCGCACAATTATTAACCGCCGGAGTGCAATGGCCCGACTGTGCCGCACCTGAACTCTCGGCTTCCGCTTCGGCATTGGCCGGCAAAACCGTGGTACTCACTGGCACTCTGACCACGCTAAGCCGTGATGAGGCAAAACAACGCCTGCTGGCGATGGGGGCAAAAGTGGCGGGCAGTGTGTCGAAAAAGACCGATTATGTCGTGGCTGGAGAAGCCGCAGGAAGTAAGTTAGATAAAGCCATGTCCTTGGGCATTCCCGTATTATCCGAGGCAGAATTTTTAGCGTTGTTAGTCAACTAGTTAAATGTGAAACTGTTTTTTGTGAGTTGAATATGCAAAAGAGAATTACCAAGGCAGTGTTTCCGGTTGCGGGTATGGGGACACGGTTTTTGCCTGCAACCAAAGCCAGCCCAAAAGAAATGTTGCCGGTGGTGGATAAACCGCTGATTCAGTATGCGGTTGAAGAGGCGTTAGAAGCTGGGATTACCGAGTTAATTTTTATTACTGGCCGCAATAAACGCTCGATTGAAGACCATTTTGATAAAGCGTATGAGCTAGAAACTGAACTAGAACTGCGTAACAAGCAGAAGCTGTTAGACACCGTGCAGGGGATTTTGCCGCGTTCGGCCAGTTGTATTTACATTCGTCAAACCGAGGCGTTGGGGTTAGGTCATGCGGTGTTATGTGCGCGTCCGGTGGTGGGGCGAGAACCGTTTGCGGTGATTTTGGCAGATGATTTGATCGATGGTGCGCCCGGTGCTATGCAACAGATGGTCGATGTCTTTGCCGAATCACAGTCCTCGATTCTTGGTGTTGAGCATGTCGCACCGCAAGAGACAGGCAGTTACGGCATTGTGCAAGTCACGCCTCATGCACAATGGCAACAAGTAACCTCTATCGTAGAAAAGCCAAAGCCAGAAGAAGCGCCGTCAACCTTGGCGGTGGTTGGCCGGTATATTTTAACGGCCAATATTTTTGACAAACTGCAGCATGTCCTACCCGGTGCCGGTGGTGAAATTCAATTGACCGATGGCATTGCCGCGCTGTTACGGGAAGAAACCGTTTTAGCACATCCTTTTCACGGTCAACGTTATGACTGTGGTTCAAAGTTGGGCTATCTCAAGGCCACGGTTGACTATGCGTTGAAACACCCTGAAGTTGCAGCGGATTTTTCGGCATGGCTCGCTAGCCAAGCTCGCGGCACAAATTGACCCCACGATAGACAGGGCGTAAAATCCTAGTAAATCACTCAACTATTAGAGGTTTAGCCATGAGCCAAAATATCCATGATGTTATCCGTCAACAAGTGACTGAAAACCCAATCGTGCTGTATATGAAAGGGTCTGCTCAGTTTCCACAATGTGGGTTTTCTGCTCGCGCAGTGCAAATTTTGAAAGCCTGTGAAGCAAAAAGCGTGATGACGGTGGATGTGTTGCAAGACCCTGCCATTCGCCAAGGCATCAAAGAATTTTCTAATTGGCCAACTATCCCGCAACTGTATATCAAGGGCGAATTTATCGGTGGTTCGGACATCATGACCGAAATGTTCCAAAGCGGCGAACTGCAACCCTTGGTCGCGGCGGCAAGCTAATCTGTTATACTGCTTGGCGGTAGAGTTGGTCGGGCAGTCGCCGCCTGTGTAAACGGGGGGAGGAAAGTCCGGGCTTCATAGAGCAGAATGCTGGCTAACGGCCAGGCGTCGTAAGGCGACGGAAAGTGGAACAGAGAGCTGAACCGCCGATGGCTTCGCAAGAAGATCAGGTAAGGGTGAAAAGGTGTGGTAAGAGCACACCGCGTAACTGGTAACAGGCTACGGCAGGCTAAACCCCATTCGAAGCAAGACCAAGCAGGGCGCGCTAACGTGGCTCGCGTTGTGCCCGGGTAGGTTGCTGGAGCCTGTCAGTAATGGCAGGCCTAGAGGAATGACTGTCTGGGGCGTTTATCGCCTAACACAGAACCCGGCTTACAGACTGACTTTGCCTCAACATTAAAAAACGGTGATTGGAAACGATCACCGTTTTTGTTTTTTATTTGCCGCCGTGTTGCCGATCAAGGAAGGGCACTACCGGCGTTGGCGCTAGGGTGGTCGGTTGCAAAGCGCTGCTAGGTCGTTTGGTGCAATTCATCACCCCTCGGACGTAGCGTTTCCCTTCAAAAAAGGTGTTGTATTGGCCGAGGGTAATGCGATCGAGGCGGTAGCTGATGCAGTCTTGTTCTTGGGCATAACGCTTAGCATAGCGTTGCAACTCATCTTCAAGCTTCCATTCTCCACCGCTTAAGGGTGCAGCCCAAACAGTGAGCTCAATATCGCGCTCATCAGGGGTGGGCTGTGCTTGGTATTGGTAGAGATAGCCCTGCCGTACCTGATGTTGTGGCGCGAACAGGCCCACCTGTGATGTGCAGGCGCTTAATAGGGCAAGTAAAAGCAAAGAAAGGGCGGGTTTCATGGTGAGAAGTATGCCAGAAAAATGCACTGCCACAATAGCGGGTGTTGTAAAAACAGTGAGCTGCTTAAAAAATAAGCAAAATTTTTGTCAGCCACCCTGTAAACAGCTTAAAATGCGCCGCTTTCCGCTTTTTGATAACACACTTTAGTGATGGCTTCCCCTTTTCAGATTGGCCCTTATGTGTTGCCAAACCGTTTGGTTTTGGCTCCCATGGCAGGGGTCACCGATCGTCCGTTCCGTATCTTATGCCGCCATTTTGGGGCAGGTTTGGCGGTGAGCGAGATGATGACCTCGAATACCGTATTGGCAACATCACGTAAAACCTTGAAACGTGCCGATCATACCGGCGAACCGGGCCCGATCTCGGTCCAAATCGCTGGTTCTGATCCACAACAGATGGCAGAGGCAGCGCGGCGCAATGTTGAAGGCGGTGCTCAAATCATCGATATCAATATGGGATGCCCTGCTAAAAAAGTGTGCAATGTGGCGGCAGGGTCGGCATTGTTGAAAGATGAGCCGTTAGTGGCGCGGATTTTAGAGGCGGTGGTCAAGGCAGTAGAGGTACCGGTTACGCTGAAAACCCGAACCGGATGGTGCCGTACTGAGAAAAATGTATTGCGTGTGGCAAAAGTGGCCCAAGACTGTGGCATTCAGGCATTGGCGCTACATGGCCGCACCCGTGAAGATAAATATCTCGGCGCCGCCGAATACGACACCATTGCTGAAGTCAAAGCGGCATTGTCGATTCCGGTTATCGCAAATGGTGATATCACCACCCCACAAAAAGCCAAGTTTGTTTTGGATTACACGGGGGCGGACGCCATTATGATTGGCCGTGCGGCACAAGGGCGGCCTTGGCTATTCCGCGAGATTTTGCACTATTTGCAAACCGGCCATTGTTTACCCGAGCCCGAGGTGGATGAAATCGCGCAATTGCTGATGGGGCACTTGCAAGAGCTGTATGCGTTTTATGGTGATTATGCTGGGTGTCGCATTGCTCGCAAACACATTGCTTGGTACACCAAAGGTTTACGCGGGAGCAACCCCTTCCGCCAATTTATGTATTCCCTTGAACATCCCGAACAGCAATATGCAGCGGTTGCTGAGTTTTTTGCCCAACAACGGCAATATGGCGAGCGTTTGCACTATCTCGCTGATGAAGATGTTGAGGCCTGTTTGCCCCTTGCTTCCTGTTGAAATGATGCTATGACTGGTCACGATCCGATTTCTCATGCTATCCGCCAAGCGATGGAACAATATTTCCACGACTTGGATGGTGAAGCGACTGCTGGGGGCTATACGATATGGTGATGGCTCGGGTGGAAAAACCGCTGTTAGAAGTGGTGTTGCATCATGCGGGAGGGAATCAAACCCGCGCCGCCGATTTGCTCGGTGTGAATCGCAATACCTTGCGTAAAAAAATGAAGCAATACCAGCTATTGTAAAGTGCTGGTATTGGCTTTTGATAACCACTTGTTGAACTTGTTTTGGAATGATTGTTATGACACAGATTGAACGTGCGCTGATTAGCGTCTCGGATAAAACGGGTATTGTCGAGTTTGCTCGTGCTTTGGCCGAACAAGGGGTGGAAATTCTCTCCACCGGCGGCACAGCAAAGTTATTAGCCGAACAAGGCTTACCGGTGATTGAAGTCGCTGACTATACCGGCTTCCCAGAGATGTTAGATGGCCGCGTAAAAACCTTACACCCAAAAATTCACGGCGGTATTTTGGGGCGGCGTGATTTGCCTGAGCATGTGGCAAAAATGGCGGAACACGGTATTGGCAATATCGATCTGGTCTGTGTCAACCTCTATCCATTCGAAGCGACCATTGCAAAAGCAGAATGTACCTTAGAAGACGCCATTGAAAACATCGACATTGGTGGGCCAACGATGGTGCGTTCGGCGGCAAAGAACTGGGCTCATGTGGCCATTGTGACTGATGCTGCCGACTACGCAGGTTTAATCGAAGAAATGAAACAAAACGGTTGTGCCCTGTCGCGGGTGACCCGTTTTAACCTGGCAAAGAAAGCCTTTACCCATACCGCTGCTTATGATGGCGCTATCTCTAACTACCTGACCAGTTTGGTTGAAGGGGTGACGCATGGTGTGCCAGAGCGCGTGGCATTCCCTAATCGTTTAAATGCACAGTTTGTTAAAGTGCAAGACATGCGCTATGGCGAAAACCCTCATCAAGCAGCGGCGTTCTATCGTGATCTCGACCCTGCTTTAGGCGCTTTGGCGCATTACACCCAGCTGCAAGGTAAAGAGCTGAGCTATAACAATATCGCAGACTCCGATGCCGCATGGGAAGCCGTAAAAACCTTTGACGAGCCGGCTTGTGTGATTGTGAAACATGCCAATCCCTGTGGTGTTGCGGTTGCAGCAGACCCACTGACTGCCTATCGTTTGGCCTTCGCAACCGATACCACCAGCGCTTTCGGCGGCATTATCGCCTTTAACCGTGAAGTGGATGCCGCTACCGTCGAAGCGGTGAGCGCGCAATTCCTCGAAGTGTTGATTGCTCCAGCTTTTACGGCAGAAGCCCGTGAGTTGATTGCGAAAAAACCCAATGTGCGCGTGCTAGAAGTGCCACTCGAGCCGGGGTTCAATCGTTTTGATCTCAAGCGTGTGGGTGGTGGGATTTTGGTGCAAACCCCCGATCTGAAAAATATCTCGGCCGATGAGTTGAAAGTGGTCACCAAGGCACAACCCACAGCGGCACAGTTGGCCGATTTGTTGTTTGCATGGCGTGTCGCGAAATTTGTGAAGTCCAATGCAATTGTGTTTGCGGCTAAGGGTCAAACCGCCGGTATTGGTGCGGGGCAGATGAGCCGCGTGGATTCCACCCGTATTGCAGCACGTAAGGCCCAAGATGCTGGATTGAGTTTGACACAAGCGGTGGCGGCTTCGGATGCGTTCTTCCCCTTCCGTGATGGGGTGGATGTGATTGCCGAGCAAGGGATTGCTGCGATTATTCAACCCGGTGGTTCGATGCGTGATGCTGAAGTGATTGCGGCGGCAGATGAACACGGTATTGCAATGGTGTTCACTGGCTGCCGCCATTTCCGCCACTAATCTGCACTGTTAAGACAGGGAATATCTACATTATGAAAATCATGGTGATCGGTTCTGGTGGCCGTGAACATGCCTTGGCATGGCGTTTGGCACAATCGCCACGCAGCACCAAGGTCTTTGTTGCACCAGGCAATGCAGGCACCTCCCTCGATTCCGATTTGCACTCGGTACCGCTGACAACCATTCCTGAATGGATTGCGTTTGCTAAGAGCGAAAAAATTGACCTGACCATCGTGGGGCCGGAAGCGCCGTTATCGGTTGGTGTGGTCGATGCGTTCCGTGCTGAAGGTCTGAAAATTTTTGGGCCTACAAAATACGCTGCGCAGTTGGAAAGCTCTAAAGATTTTGCCAAGGCCTTTATGAAGCGCCACGGCATTCCAACGGCTAGCTATGAAACCTTTACCGATGCTGAGGCTGCCCATGCCTATGTGGCAGCAAAAGGTGCGCCGATTGTCATCAAAGCTGATGGTTTGGCCGCAGGTAAGGGTGTGATTGTCGCGATGACCTTGGACGAGGCCCATGCTGCCATCGACGATATGTTGGTGGGTAACAAAATGGGCCAAGCCGGTAGCCGCGTGGTGATCGAGGATTTCTTGGTCGGCGAAGAGGCCAGCTTTATCGTGATGGTCGATGGTGAGAATGTGTTGGCGATGGCGACGAGCCAAGACCACAAACGCCTAAAAGACAATGACGAAGGCCCGAACACCGGTGGGATGGGGGCGTATTCCCCTGCACCTGTGGTGACGCCACAAGTTCATGCTCGTGTGATGCGGGAAATTATCTTGCCAACAGTGCAGGGCATGAAACGTGATGGCCATTCTTATACGGGTTTCTTGTACGCAGGTTTGATGATTGATGGCGAAGGCAACCCTTATACCATCGAATTTAACTGCCGTTTTGGGGATCCTGAAACACAGCCCATCATGGCACGTTTGAAATCCGACTTTGTGACCTTGGTAGAAGCAGGGATCAATGGTCAGTTGGATAAGGTCGAAGCCGAATGGGATCGCCGCGTGGCATTGGGGGTGGTGTTGGCTGCCGAAGGCTATCCAGAATCGCCACGGAAAGGGGATGTGATCGAAGGCATTCCTGCTCAAGCGGAAGATTGCTTGGTGTTCCATGCTGGTACGACTTTGGATGCTGACAACCGCTTGGTGACCAATGGTGGCCGTGTGTTATGTGTGGTCGGGTTGGGTGACAGTGTGCGGATGGCGCAAAACCGTGCTTATGAAACGGCAGACCGCATTCGCTTTACTGGCCGTCAAATGCGGCGTGATATTGGGGCTCGTGCCTTAAGTCGCCGTGGTAGCTAACAAGCCTTGTAATTAGCGGTATCTTAGATTGAAAAAGCCCCCGAATGCAGGGGGCTTTTTTATATCTGATTGTAATGGTCTAATACCAGTAGACATCTTTATTCAAGCGTGGGAAGCCGATATTACCTATATCCCACACGGTTGGGTTGGATGTATCTGACAGTGGTGCTCGAACTTGGGTTATGTCGCCATAGATCGTAGGCTTCTATAACTACGTGTGACCGTCAAAAAGCTTGGCTATTACAGTGCCGCTGAACGTCTGTACAGATTCTTGATTGCAAGCGGCTACCTAGAGTTGACATATTGATCAATAAATCGGATTTCATGTTGCTTTGAAAGCAAGGTGGGCTTGTTTCTAGCTTCTTTGCAGACAGCGCTCATGTAACCTAATTCTTGCTGGTTTTTATGCAGTAATCCATCGATGTAGGAACTATTGACGTTGCGGCACTCAATCGCGGCCACATAGGCATCAATTGCTTTTGCAAGGTCATCGTCGCAGCAAAACCTAGTAACTTTGCAGAGCTTGCCGAGCAGGTTCGCCTTCGTTAGCTTCGCGTTAATCCCTGTCCTCACAGCCTTCTCGACTATCCCTTTTTCGCAGTACTCGATGGCGATCCGAATCTTTGTTTCGTCGTTCGAAAGGTAGTACACACCCTTTGCACGCTGTAGCCAGTAGTCGGGCTCTTGCGCGCAATATTGAGCGAGTTTCTCGTAAACCGTGGTAATTACGCTTGCACCCCAGTCCTTCTCGTACAATTTCTTTGAGCTGTAGACTGAGTTCAGGTTATCGAACAGAATGAGTTCGTACGCGTTTTTGTCGATCTCACGCACGGCCGTGTAGAGGTCTACGATAAACGAGGCGGTTTCCGCTACTCCAAGCTTGTCAGAGAAACGTCTTACCGCCAGCTGCGTCCACGCGTATGAATTACAGACCAATACAGACGCAGAGTTCTCAGTCCTGCGGCTGACGGAATCCGTATCTTCCAACTCGATGAAGGGTGCCCATTTCTTTGAGAATTCCGTGATATGTGTGTCCGCTACATATTCGAGTCCGTATTTGTTAGCAAGCGTGCGGTGCACGAAGGAAAAAATCCGCTGTCGAATCGCAACGTAGTAGAGCAGCGAGAACTCAAACTTAGAAGGGATACGAATCTGGGGATTGCTCCTTCCATCAGAACAAATGGCGGTGATGTGCTCATTTAGCTTAGATTGGGTCCCTAGTATTTTCATCGCGATAGAAGACGAGCCAAGCGTGAATACATTATCAAGGATGCTGTTGGACGAGTTCCAGCGCTGAAATCCCAACGGGTCCAGAAGTTCGTTCAGACTGATGGCATCATTTTTGTTAATCTTGGATTCGATATGCACGGACTCGTCCACATAGCTGTTCCCGAGTGCATTCAGGTCGACGCGTGAAATGGCAAGGAGTACGGTCGTGTTGTTTTCTTTCAGCGTGTCGGTTCTCTGTGCTAGCTCTCTGAGCTGGTTATATTGGATAGCTCCAGAGTCAATCCCAATTACCGCGTCCTGTACCTGGAAGATAGTATTGAATACTTGGTCGCTTATAGATGCTTGAGAGTTAATTAGGAATCGCCTCCGTGTCCGTACATCTGCAAGGACGCGCTGCAGGACGGTTGACCTCCCCGAAAACCTCCTGCCCCAGATGACAACCAATGTGTCTTCTTTGAGCTTGTCACTCACGGTAGACTCCACTGCTCTATGCACCGACACAGTGTACGGATTGTCTGTGTTCTTCCACCCACTCTGTAGAAGGTACGAAACGAACCGCTTGTCCGAAAAAGATGGCACCCTGTCGATATTGTACTCAAATGTATTGATAGCAGATGGTCTCTGATCCTCCCTCTCTGCGCTTGACGCGACAAAGTTATAGAAGGTGAAGTAGTCGGCAACGACTACTACATCTGTAATGCCGTACGACTTCAGTTTCCTCTTTTCCACATAGTCCTTTGGGGCGTTTGTTGTAACAAAAATCCTAGCTGTCTGAGCATTCCTGTCACTACCTGAGACACTCGCCAATGCGAACGAAATATCCAACTCGTCACTAAGACTGCATCCAATAAACAATATGTTCTTCTCGCTGAAGTCATTGACCAAACTGCTAATAAGGTATTGATTCTGGCTGAGGCTCTTTATGTAATCGGCCTTGCCGAAAATAACGCGCAAATCATCGTGGTTTGCTGCGGTAAGGACATCCTCGGCATCGCCGTGCAGCTTGTACACGTAACGACGTGTAGAGTGGCGAGAGAAGTTCTTATAAGGCAAGACTTTGACTCCATCTATGGCGACTTCTATACCATCGTCAATATTGAGCGTGTAGATGTATGGCCAATCTATTGAGAGAAACCTCAGTTTTGCCTCGTCGGTAATCTTAACCTTGGTAAAGTAAGAATTTACGCTTTCCTTTATCGTATTCAATGGAACTATTTTTTCCCTAAAGTAGATGTCAGAGATATCTTGAAACCCAAAACTCGCAAGTTCGTCCTCTGACGGCTTATCTGCTACAGGTGAAGCTTTAATCTGCTGGCACATCAGATTCATCCATTCCGCACCACCCGGAACTTTTCCAAATCGAGCCTGCTCACCGCGAGTGAAACCTGCCCCGAGAAAAGGTACACACGAGTCCTGACGGAGGATCGAGCGGAGGAATGTCTGGGTTTCCGGCTGATCAAAGGAACGGATTTCAAATCCCCAGCTGTTCGCGTTTTCGGTCGTCATTCGGGTTATCCTTCAATATTTGTTGATCTGTAGGGGGGGTAGCTGTAGTGACCAAGTTTTTTGAGACATCAAAATCGGTTTTTGTGCTGCCTGTGTCGCTTATAAACTGTCAGCGATAGATTGCCTCGAACAGAGTGCATGATGGGGCCAGCAGGTGGTTTGCGTGCAGTGTGCATTCATTCAGCAACTGCTAACTGTCAAAGGTCTGCTGGCTCTTCGCAAATGTCGCCTTCAAATAGACACTCGCCACACCAATCTCCTGCCGCCATGAATCCCCGCTCTTTAGGGCGGGGAGGCGGTTAAAGTAGCTTTTCATACAACTGAATCAGCGCATCGGCGGTGGAGGCTAAGGTGTAGGGTTCAGCGCAATGGCGAGCGGTGGCAGACCAAGTTCGCCACTGCGGTCGGGCGGCGAGCCATAAGGCGATGGCGGCTTGCCAACCTGTTTCATCCAACGCATCACGCACCATCCCATTTTTGCCCTCAACAATCCATTCCGCTGCCCCACATTGAGTTGTGGTGAACACCGGCAGGCCACTGGCAAACGCCTCGACACAAACATTCGGAAAAGGATCGTATAAAGTCGGCAAAATCAGGGCATCCGCTGCACCATAAAAAGGACGGACTTCTTGCTGTACGCCAGCAAAATGCACCCGTGAGCTGAGACCAAGGGTCTGTACCTGTTGCTGGTAACGTGTCGCATGTTTATCACCGCCTACCACCAATACATGCACCTCAGGATGCGGTAACACAGCCGACAAAATGCGCCCAACCCCTTTGCGCTCAAATCCCGAACCGACATACAGCAACAACGGTGCATGATCTGGAATAGCAAACTGTTGTCGGACACTGCTGCGGTGTTGATGTAAATCGGGATGAAAACGTTGCGTATCGACCCCGTTATAGATCAACGGTAGCTGATCTGTGGTTAATCCAAAACGTTGTTGAATATCGTGTTGCACCATTTTCGCATTGCAAATCACCGCTTTGAGTTGCGGATGACGAAACATCTTGGCTTCAACGGCACAGGTGTAATGATGATAAGGGTTGAGCTGCAAAGCCAATTTGCCGAGCGTGCCGAGGGTGCGGCGACGTTGGGCGAGCCAAGTTGCATGAATGCCATCGCCTGCCCGAAAAATATCACAGCCGACAATACGCTCATGGCTTTGCACTAAATCGAACTGTTGCTGTTGTACCGCCTGTTGTACTGCACGGGCAAACCCCCAATCACGCCACACATTGCCGAGATAGAATGGGTCGATGGTCAGACGATCTCCGCCGCCTTCTCCCTGCCAACGGCGTGCCAACAGCGTAACGGCAACGCGGCCATCGCTAGCGAGCGCATCGAGGGCGCGACTGACAAAACGTTCTGCACCGCCAGCCGGATTAAAACGCTGGCGCACAATTGCAATACGACGAATAGACATTAAGGATTCCGAACAGTTGCGGTGAGTTGCTCGATGGCAGTCAAGACCTGCTCGACCGAGATAGCGTTGAGACAGTCGCTGATTTTGCTGCCGCCGCAGCCATCACGACCACAGGGCCGACAGCGATAGTGCTCGGCAATCAACACCCGATGCGGGACTTGCCACGGGCCCCACTCGATATCACCCGAAGGGCCAAACAGCGCAATAGTTGGGGTTTGAGTGGCGGCGGCAATGTGCATCGGGACGGAATCCATGCCAATAAATAACTCTGCCCCAGCAATCACTGCCCCTAACTCTTTTAAACTGAGCTGACCTGCTAATGAAGGCGCGGGTGTGGTCAATTGCGCTTGAATCGCGGCGATACAGGCCATTTCTGCGGCATCGGGCGCTGCCGTGAGCAGCACCGTTCGCCCTTGTTGTTGCAGCGCCTGTATCAGCTGCGCCATCTGTGCTGTTGGCCACGTTTTGAACATCCAACGTGAAGTCGGATGGATGACCGTATAAGGGCCGTTAATTCCTTGGGCAAGTCGTTTTTGCTCGGCTTGTGTGTGCACAAGCGCCGGAATGGCCAGCGATAAAGCGCGGTGATAGTGTTGCACCGGCACACCTAAACGCCGCAGGGCATCTAAGTGAATGTCGACCGTATGCCGCCGATTGCCGCCGATCACTGGGTAGCGATGGCTAAAGGGTTTACGAAACCATTTGCCATTTAAGTTGCTGGGAGAAATGGCCCAGCGAGGGCGTAAAAGCCGTGCTAACCACGAACCGCGCTTATGTTCTGTCAGATGAATGATGCCATCGTATTGTCGAGCGCGCAGTGCTTGTAACACACGCCATTCTGCTTGGGCTTGTGGCAAGGGGCCGAGTTTTTTCCATTGACGATCTAAACAATGCAGTTGGCTGAGCGCCGGATGGTCGGCCAACATCGGTGCCGTATCGGCATAGACCAACGCATCAATCTCGAGATGGGGCGCATGTTGTTTTAACACACTCAACACGGGGGAAGTTAAGAGCACGTCACCGTGATGACGTAACTTGATCACCAACACCCGACGGGTGTTGGTGAAGTCGATAGCATCTACAAGCATAGAAAATTAGGCTGCACGCGGGGTATTGAGCTGGGTGAGAAGATCGGCGATTTTTTCGGGATCGCTGGCGCGCAAAATCTTAGCGGTTTGTGCCACCGTGGGGTCGAGATGGGTATCGAGCACAATTTGTTTAACAGAGAGCAAATTGGCTGGGTGCATCGAAAAACGCCGCAACCCCATACCAAGCAATAAGCGGGTCATTTTGCTATCCCCAGCCATCTCGCCACACACGGACACCGGTAAACCAAATTTTGCGGCAGTTTTCAGGGTGTGGGTCAGTAAATACAAGACAGCAGGGTGAGTGGGGTCGTAGAGATGACTCACCGCATCATCATTGCGGTCGATGGCGAGCGTGTATTGAATCAGGTCGTTGGTACCAATCGACAAGAAATTAACATGCTTGGCCAGCATATTCACTGTGAGTGCCGCTGAAGGCACTTCAATCATCGCCCCCACCGCAATTTTCTCATCAAAGCTTACCCCTTCTTCGCGTAATTCTTGCTTGGCCGTGTCCAGTTGCGCGAGGGCTTGTTTAAGATCGGTAATACCGTTGATCATCGGGAACAAGATGCGAACTTGCCCATGTGCCGAGGCGCGCAAAATAGCGCGTAACTGGGTACGAAATAGCTGCGGTTCGGCAAGGCATAAGCGGATGCCGCACAGTCCCAAAGCTGGGTTATCGCCCGTGCCATGAATCGACCACTTCGGGTTTTTATCTGCCCCTAAATCCATGGTGCGAATGGTGACCGGACGGCCATTGAGCTGTTCTGCGACATGACGGTAGGCTTCGTATTGCTCTTGCTCATCGGGCAGGGTGTCGCGTCCCAAAAACAGAAACTCGCTGCGAAATAATCCCACCCCCATTGCACCCGATTCCACCACCTCGGCCACATCTTTTGGCAGTTCGATATTGGCTAAGAGCTCAATCGGTGTGCCATCTTGCGTTTGTGCATTGGTTTTTTTGAGGCTGGCGAGTTTGTTGCGTGCTGCGCGCCATGCCCGTTGCCGGCGGCGGTATTCTGCCAACACGGTTTCGTCTGGATTGACGATTACCACCCCTTGCTGGCCATCGACAATCATCAACTCATCTTCATGAATCAGATGGCGGGCGCTGTGAGTGGCAATCACCGAGGGCAAATCAAGGCTGCGCGCTAAAATCGCAGTATGGCTGGTGGCGCCCCCCACATCGGTGACAAAAGCGGCATAACTGGCATCTTTGAAATACACCATGTCAGCCGGGCTTAAATCATGGGCGACTAAAATCGCATCATCAATCAAGCTAGAGGGCAAAGGCGGTGCACTGCTTTGGCCGGCGAGATTTTTGAAAATCCGTTCCACCACTTGCATCACATCATGTTTGCGCTCACGCAGATAGGCTTCTTCGATTTCTTCAAATTGGGCAATCAGCTGATCGGCTTGCTGTTTTAATGCCCATTCCGCGTTGCAGCGTTCGGCTTGGATGATTTTGCGTGGCTCACGCGACAGCGCAGCATCATTGAGCAACATAATATGCAAACTCAGAAAGGCGCCTAGCTCGGCTGGAGCGTTCTCTGGAATACTGCCCCACAACATTTCTAGCTCTTTGCGTGTGGTGCGAATCGCATCGTCAAAGCGTTGCAACTCGGCACGAATATCTGCGCTTTCCAGAAAATAATGGCTGACATCAGCAGTGGTATGAGAAACCAAATGCGCACGTCCGATCGCAATGCCACCACCAATACCGATACCGTAAAGTGCTATGCTCATGGGTGCCCTTTCCGTTGTTGTGACCAGATCTGAGTTACTCGGCTTCATCGAAGCGGTTGTTAATCAGATCGACCAAAGCGGTCATGGCGGCTTGTTCATCGCTGCCATTGGTTTCAATCACGACTTTGCTGCCTTTTGCTGCTGCGAGCATCATCACACCCATAATGCTTTTGCCATTCACTCGCCGGCTGGCACGAGAAATCCACACCTCGCTTTGAAAACGGCCTGCGGTTTGGGTGAATTTGCTCGAAGCACGGGCATGGAGACCCAATTTATTGATGATTTCTATTTCTTGTTGCAGCATAGTAGGCCTGTCATCCTCAAATTATGATTGTTTTACTGACCGTTTCTTCAGGGTATTACGCGGTGGGTGGCAAGGGTTCTAGCGGTACAACACCTTCCAAACCACCCGTAACCGCTTTGCTGATGACTGTTGCTAAGGGCAGCGCGCTATAGGATACCGCCCGCACTAACATCGGCAAACTGACACCGGCAATTGCTTCAATCCGTCCGGGTTCAATCAGACGCGTGGCGATATTGGATGGCGTGCCGCCGCAAATATCAGACAACAATAACACGCCTTCACCGCTATCTAGCCTTTGAATCAGCTGTCGTGCTTCTTGTAGTTTTTTTTCGGGGTCATCGGATTTATCCACCGCCATACACGCTAAGTTTTCTGGTTCGCGTTGTAGAATATGGCGAGTACACGCGATGAGACTTTGACCCAAGTCACCGTGAGTTACGATCAGAATGCCAATCATGATGCCCTTGCAGCGCGAAACGCGCACTGTCCAAGATTAAAGAAAAAGAAGAAGACGTTATTTTAACAACCACAACCTGCTGCCGGCACCCATTCCATTAGTAATTCTGCATTTTTTTGCTGTAATTCGGCATATTCTGCTGGAAATTGGTAGCCTTCCACCAACATCACGATTTTTTGGCCTTGTTGTGCTTGTTGTTCGGCCCGTTGTAGGGCAGGGACAAGCTCAGTATAGGGCTGATAAAGCGCATCGCGCCGGCTTAGTGTAAGCCAACTGTCGGCTAAGTGATCTGGATAGAAAAAGACATCGGCCGCCTGTAAGCGTTGTAGGCCGCGCAGTGTCAATAAATCAGGATCGCCACTGCCTAACGCCAGCAGATGAAGACTGCCACTGATCGGTTTGCTTTGCTGTAGTGCCTGTTGCAAACCGTCATCCGCTTCAGCACGTTGTCCCTGATGAAGTAAATTGACCAATGGCCCCCGCAACACCGCTTCCCAAAAACGCCGTCTAGCAGCAGTGTCCGGCAACGCCTGTTTGACACGGTCGCGCCAGTCGCTAGCAAATTGGGCTACGTCGCGAAAGCGCAGCGGGACCGAGGCTTCAATTTGTTCGCGTATCAACCGTGCTAACACCGGACTACGGCCACCGGTTGAAATGGCAACCACTAACGGCGAACGGTCAACAATCGCTGGCACAATAAAATTACATAATGCAGGCGCATCAACCACATTCACCAATAAACCTGCTGCTTGCGCCGTTGTTGAGATCTCTGCATTGACGTTTGATTGGTCGGTGGCAGCAATCACCACCGTGGGCCGAGGGGTCAGCAAAACATCCGACGCAGCAAAAGGGCGTTGATAACAGCACCAACCGCGTTCGGTAATCAGCTGTTGCAGTTCATCATCAATCGTTGGCGCAATCACCGTGAGTATTGCACCAGCGGCATCTAACAAGCGTGCTTTGCGGAGTGCGACTTCGCCACCGCCAATCAATAAGCAATGACGATCTTTTAAATCAACAAAGATTGGAAAATATTGCATATTTGCTTTCGGGGTTTGTCCTCAGTAGGCTATCCGGATGACCACTATTGTATTAAAGTGGGGATTATTACAGGAACAATTATAAAACTGCTGTTTTCAGCATTTTTTCGCCATTGTTTGGGCCTACTCATGTCTGATGCAACTTTTTTGCCCTTTCACCATGCGCTAAACGGGATGTGCCACGGTTTGCGTTTGACGCCTTTACATGCTGCCGTCAGTGCCAGACCCGTCCTCAGTTTCGCATGGTTAATCGGTCTTGTCTGTGGTGTGCTGACATGGTCATTTCAGCTAGAGGGCATCGGCTACAGCTTATTTCTACCTCATTATATTGTCTTGGCGTGTTTGCTGGCGGGGTATGGCTGGCGCGCATGGTTGAGTGCCTTAGTGGGGATGGCGCTATGGCTGCCGTGGAGTGTGCCGCATGGCTATGAAAGCGTGCTGTTATATGCAGCACAAGCGGTATGCTCGGTCGGTGTTGCCGGTATGCTACGCCATACTTTGCACCAAACTTGGCCTGGCTTACCACTGCCGGCTTTATTGTCGGCATGGTTGGCAACGATGTTGCCTGCGCTATTACTGATCCCCGCCGGTTTAGCGGGGTTAGCTGTGGTGTTATATGGCGCAGAGAGTGGTCAATGGTTGACATTCACATTAGCGTATAGCTTGCCGGTATTGCTATTAGGCAATTTGTGGCTGAGCTATGTGTTGCTGTTGCGTTACCAACTACCGTTATGGCCAGCGGTATCGTGGTTGGTATGGGGGGCGGTGGTGTTGTGTGCAGTGATTGCCCTCAGTGGTCTGTGGTGGCCGAGTGCTTATTTTCTGCTGTTGCCCGCGCTAGCGGCGTTGTCATTATCGGCCCCACCTTTATTAGCCGCCTTGGTCGCGGCCACCGTGTTATTGGTAATGTTGGCTGGCTTGTTGTATGTCCATGTTCCGATCAGTGTTTTACTTTCTACTCCTGCTTTAGAACAAGCCCAGATTTTTCTATTTGTCCTTGGACTGACGCTGCATCTGACACTGTTGGCGGTATCCCTGCGGCGCGAGCGTGAGCAGTCATCGCCAAGCCTCGGTCTATCGCGATCCAGCCACTGGCATGTTAAATCACGCTGGATTGGCAAAAGAATTTCGCCGTTGGCATCAAGTGCAACGGCCATTTGCCCTAGCGGCGCTGAACATCAATTTATTCGAGTCGATCTTAATCGTTTTTGGCAGCGACACCGGCGCTCGTATTCTGGGGTTGATGGCGCGCAAGTTAGAACAAGAGCTGCCAGCAGGCTGGCCAACGGGGCGCTTGTTGGGTGGCATGTATATTTTGATGGTGCCGCTAGATGAAGCCTTAACACTGGTTGAATTGGAGCGCATTGCTGAAGCAGTGGCCGAAGTGCGGGTGCCGTGGGAAAGTCATTTTTTAGACATTCGCTGCAATATGGTGTTCTTACGCCAGCCCAGTGAGGATTACGAGGTCAGTCTGCATCGTGCCACTGCCGCTGTGCAAGAAGCCGGTGCGCGTCGCCTCCCGGGTTTGATGCCGGCGGAACAGGTCTATGGTGAAGAAATCCATGCTGGTTTGCATTGGATTAGCCGCTTGCAACAGGCGCTGCAAGAGGGCCGCTTTACCTTATTTGCCCAGAAAATTTTGCCGCTGTCTCCACAAACTGAAACCGGTTTACATTTTGAAATCCTGCTGCGCTTGCGTGATGAAGCAGGAAAATTAGTGTCTCCGGGGGAATTTATTCCAGCGGCTGAACATTTCCGTATGATGCCGATGTTAGATCATTGGGTGATCGCCAGCACCATCGAGTGGCTCGCCAACCATCCGCACTATCGGCAACAAGTGGCAAAGTGTGCGTTAAATTTATCAGGGCAAACCATTGTCGATGCCAGCGTGGTGGATTTTGTGCATCAAAGTTTAATGCGGCATCCGATTGAAACCGACAAGCTATGTTTTGAAATCACAGAAACCAGTGCCTTGGGCGATTTAGGCCGCGCCCGTGCTCTGGTGCAGGGGCTGCGCGGTTTAGGATGTAAAATTGCCCTTGATGATTTTGGTAAAGGATTTTCTTCGTTTGACTACCTCAAACGCTTGCCTGCTGACTTTTTGAAAATCGATGGCAGTTTTGTGCGTAATCTGGCACCCCATTCGGTCGATGAATCCATTGTAAAAGCCATGGTCGATGTGGCGCAGGCCACCGGTTTGCAGACCATTGCCGAATATGTCGAAACCCCTGCCTTACAAGCGCATCTACAACAGTTAGGGGTCGATTTCGCGCAGGGGTATGGCGTGGCAAGACCGATGCCGTTAGAACAATTCTTCCAGCAGGAACTCGGAGAGTTGGCTGATTGCGTTAGCGAGAAGAACTGATCTTAGTTGGCATCACAAAAGGAATGATGCGTGAGCTTTTCACCGGCTCGGATGGGAGCTCAACGGGTTCAATCGTTGGCAGCGGTGGCGGGCTATCACAGAATAATTGCTGTCCCAACTCGTCCAATAATTCGCGGCCGGCCTGTGCTTGCACAAACTCCGCGCCAATGCGCCAAGCATCGCTGTGACGCGCTACATGGCGAATTCGCAACGGCCAAGTGGTATCTAAGCCATCGATGGTCAAATGATAAACCGCCCGCCCGGCCAGAATTTTTTCTGAAAAATGGAATAACAACGCCCCAGCATTGACTTCCAATAGCCAGCCATGCCCAAAACGGGTGCCATCGCTTTCACGGGCTAATTGCACATGGGTACGTTTTAACCATGCTTTACGCAACTGTTGTTGATCCGCATGGGGGATGCGGTGGGACATCTCAGCGGTGATCGCCGTGGTCTGGCCGGTTAAGCCCAGTTGTCGTGCAAACAGTGGGGGACAATGGATCAGATGAAACGCGCCATGAGGTAGGCTCTCGATAGCCTTTAATAACAACTGACAAGCGCCTGTACCAATGGCGCTGACCTCGGATAAATCGAGATAGACTGGCAAGCGCAGGCTCTGTGCCTGTGCAATCGCCTGTTCCAATTTGGTGCGCAAACCGGTGCCAAATTCTCCCACCGGCACCCAGCGCACCTGATCGCAGGCAATATGAATAGCGAAAGTGCGATCAAGCATGGCAATCATTTATTTGGTATGAAAAAAGAAAGCCCATAATAAAACGGGCTTTGTAAATACGCAATAGAAAATTGTTGCTTATCCGTTGCTTTTTAATAAACGACTCTCCAAAGCGTTACATAACGTACGCAAAATTTTCAATCTTGCATACAATTTGTTATTGGCTTCCACTAAAGTCCACGGTGCAGATTGCGTGCTTGTTCTGTCGATCATATCGCATACGGCATCCTTATATTGGTCCCATTTTTCACGATTGCGCCAATCTTCCTCAGTGATTTTAAAGCGCTTAAAGCCTGTTTCTTCTCGTTCTTTAAAGCGTTTTAATTGTTCCTCACTCGAAATAGCCAACCAGAATTTCACTACAATGATATTGCCAGCCACTAATTGCTGTTCAAAATTGTTAATTTCATTATAAGCGCGCATCCATTCATGCTCAGAACAGAAGTTTTCTACCCGTTCGACTAAAACACGGCCATACCAAGAACGGTCGAAAATCGTAATGCCGCCTTTTTTCGGTGTTTCACGCCAAAAACGCCATAACCAAGGTTTGGCTCGCTCATCTTGACTGGGGGCCGCAATCGGGACGATGCGATAACGTCTGGCATCTAAGGCCGCCGTCACCCGCCGAATTGCGCCGCCTTTGCCTGCTGCATCGTTGCCTTCAAACACGATCATTAAAGCCTGTTTTTTGAAGTTGGGATGGCGGGTTAATTCATGTAATCGACCTTGTAAAACGGCCAGTTCCGTTTTGTATTCTTCCTTATCCACCGTACGATCTAAAACCAGCGTATCGAGCAATTGCAAGCCATCGACAGGTGGCAACAGCGGGGCAACCTCGGCGGCGGCATGATGGCGGCGTTCTCCGCCACGATTGAGGCGGCTGCGTAAGGCTTGGTAAATTACACGGGCGACAGTGAGGTCGCGATAACGGGCATCTTCCCCTTCCACCAATACCCACGGTGCTTCACCGGTGCTGGTCATCCGCAGTAACTGTTCCGCTTGGTGATAAATGCGGTCGTACATTTTGTGATGATTCCAGTCGGTTTCTGTTACCCGCCATGCGCTCTTTTTATCGGCTTCTAAAGATTTGAGACGTTTTTTCTGTTTTTCTTTTGAGAGATGAAACCAGAATTTCAGAATTAGCGCACCTTCGGCACAAAGTTTTTTTTCAAACGCCAAAATTTGCCCAATTTGCAACATGGCTTGTTTTTCATCAGTCTTATCATACACCCGACCAAATAAAACATCCGAATACCACGAGCCAAAAAATACCCCTGTTCTACCTTTTGGGGGTAAAGCGTTCCAATAACGCCACATCCAAGGCCGTTGTGCTGATTCTTCCGATGAAGAAAATAAGGCGGTTTCGGCACTGACTTGAATTAAACGTGGGTCCATCCACTCATTTAATTGGTGTAATGTTTCCCCTCGTCCAGCCCCATCAAATCCGTTAATTAAGATAATCAGTGGAAAATCGCCTTTTTCGCGTAATTCATACTGAGCATCCAGTAGTGCTTGTCGCAATTCTGGCATTTCTTCTTGATAACGGGCTTTATCGATTTTGTGCCCCAGTTCAGCAGATTCAAACATACGTTTTTTCCTTTCCTTGCTTGACGTGTTTTTTGTTATCAATTGCACAAGATACGCCAGCTATCGCATTTTGTGCACGGTCTTTGCATAACTTGTGGTGGTGAGCGGCTATCCCGTAAACTTGAGAAACATTTGTCAAAAACAAAAAAATCTAAAAAATTACAACAAAACCCTTGGTTGAGGCGTACAACTACTCTTAAATAGTGCAGGAGTCACTTATCCCCTGCGCCGTAAAACCTCGCCATTCATGGCGGAGATGTCAGGCGCAAACGGCAAAGCCGTTTTAGGGTTTGGTGTTGTGGTTGTAAAGTAAAAACAAATCAATGTTTACTTTGCTGTTTGTATAATAAACGCATGAAACGACTTCAAGCCTTCAAATTCCAACTGACACC